>DOIU01000195.1 GCA_003511825.1 Gammaproteobacteria bacterium
CACCCGGTTTCACGCCGCATGCTTTTAAATACGCAGCAAACTGCGCGACCTGCAATCGCAACTCTGCCCAGCTGAGTCGCGCACTGACCTTGTCTTCGCCCTGGAACACAATCGCGTCTGAGTCGTCGTCTCTGCGCAGCAAGTTCTCGGCGAAATTCAAGCGTGCCTCGGGAAAAAACTGCGCCTGGGTAAAATCCGCGTGGTCATCAAACAGTCGCTCACCGCGCACGGACGCCTGCACATCACAGTAGTCCCAAAGCTGCGCCCAAAAAGTGGGCATGGCGTCAACCGACCACCGGTAGAGATCCTCATAGCTCTCCAGCGATAAGCCATGTGCCTTATTGGCCACCGCCATAAAGTCAGTCAGATTGGCGTCTGCGATGTCTTCTGCGCGGGGTGTCCACACCGGCTGTGCAGTGCTTGAGGAAGCATTTTCAGTCATGTTTCAAGCCTTTAACGAATTCGGATGCGGCCATTTTACCCCGCAAACAAATAATTGCTACGCGCCAGCATCGCGGAGACGTCTGCCTGCCAGGCGCGCTGCGGACGCAAACGGCAAGCTTTCTGCTATACCCGAGGTATGACAGAGATGAATCCCTCACCGGCAGCAACGCCACCGCGCGATATCGCGATCTTTGATTTGGACCACACGCTGTCGCGTCGGGATACCTATCTGCGCTTTTTACTGTCGGTCTTGAAGCGACGACCCTGGCGATTAGGGCATTGCGTGCTGCTGCCCGCCGCTGTGGTCATTCATAAAAGCGGCTTGCGCGATAACACTTGGCTCAAGCGCGTGTTCTTGCGCGCCATCGCCGGCGGTGCGACACGCGCTGACCTCAGCAGCATGGCGCGCGACTTCAGTGCGCAGACATTGCAGACCCAGATCTACCCCGATGCCCGTGCCTGCGTCGAACGCCATGTCGCGGCAGGCGATAGGCTGGTGCTGGCATCCGCGAGCTTTGATCTCTATGTACCACTCATCGGTGCGGCACTCGGTTTTGAGCACGTCTTGTGCACGCGCGCCGCCTGGGGTTCAGACGATCGCTTGAGCGGCGATATCGAGGGACACAATTGCTACGGTCCGCACAAGCTCACGGCTGTGCAGACACTGCTGGACAATCTACCCGAGCGTGGCCACGTCACGATGTACTCTGACCACCACTCCGATCTGCCCGTGTTACGCCTCGCCGACACCGGTGTCGCGGTGAACCCCACCCCCAAGCTGGCGGCCGCCGCGAGTGTGCATGGCCTCGTGACGGAACACTGGCGCTAGCGGTTCTTAAACGCTGGCTTGCGTTTTTCAGCGAAGGCATTCATGCCTTCAAATTTATCCTCAAACGCAAAGCTGGCGTGGAACATCTTGCGCTCCAGGCGCACGCCTTCGGTTAAGGTGGTTTCGAGCGCGGAATCCACGGCATCTTTCGCCAGGCGAATCACCGGGCGCGACAAAGCGGCGATGGATTGTGCGACCTGAATCACCTCATCCTTGAATCCTTCCAAGGGCAACACACGTGACACCAAGCCCGCGCGTTCGGCCTCTTCGGCGTCCATCATGCGGCCTGTCAGGCACATATCCATGGCCTTGGATTTGCCCACCAAACGGGTGAGACGCTGCGTGCCACCGGCGCCAGGAATCGTGCCGATCGTCACCTCGGGCTGGCCAAACTTGGCATTGTCCGCCGCCAGGATAAAATCACACATCATCGCCATCTCACAGCCACCGCCGAGCGCATACCCACTGACAGCCGCAATGATGGGCTTATTGCACTGTGACACGCGTTCCCAGCCATCGGTGATGAAGTTTTCGCGATAGGCTTCAACGAAGGTCTTGTCCTTCATTTCTTTGATGTCTGCACCGGCGGCAAACGCCTTGTCACTGCCAATCAAGACCAACACACCCACCTCATCATCGGCCTCCAGAGCCTCAAGTGCCGCGCCGAGATCCTGAATCAAAGACGCACACAGCGCGTTCAGGGCTTTGGGCCGATTGAGCGTAATGACGCCCACCTCTCCGTGTTTTTCCACCAATACGTTTTCGTAACTCAAGACGTTTCTCCTGCGTGTAGATTCATGAAGCTCCGGTGGGCGGAGCTGAGCGGCATTCTATCTCACCCCTTGTCGGTGGGGCGTTACTTTTTTTTGGTCTGATACAGGGGCACGCTGCACGCCACTTGGATGCGCTGGCGATCCGGCTCAGGCTCTGACAGTGGCGTGGTTTCAACCATGGATTGCAAACTGCGAATCGCCAGTTGCTGATAGTCCTCGGTGCCCGTGGTTTTCCAGGCGATTTCGTCCTCGCTGAGTTCACGCATCACCTTGGCGGGAATGCCCGCGACCAGGTGACGTGCCGGCACCTCAAAGGCCGCCTTGACGAACGACATGGCGGCAACGATGGCCGATTCGCCGATGACGGCACCGTCCATGATGACGGCGTTCATCCCCACGAGGGCGTTTTCACGAATAACGCAACCGTGCAACACCGCACCATGACCGACGTGCCCATTGGTCTCAATCACCGAGTCCGTGCCGGGAAAGCCGTGCATCACGCAGGTATCCTGCAAATTGGCGCCTTCGTGCAACACCAAGCGGCCAAAGTCACCGCGCAGGCAAGCAGACGGGCCGATATAACACCCCGGCCCCACAATCACGTCCCCAATCAAGGTGGCAGTCGGGTGCACATAGCTGTCGGGGTGCACCACAGGGCGAATCGCGTCAATCGCGTAATACGGCATAGGCTGAACTCAATCTCAACGGCGACGGCGCGCCTTATTCAACATCACGACGAGACTGCACGACGCGGAAGCGATTGGCCACAAAGGCTGAATCCGTCAGACAGGCGTTGGCGGCCGGATTCGCTCCCGTGGCGTGGTAATCCGAGAACGCGGCTGACTGATTCACAAACACACCTCCGGTCAGATTGCAGGATAACGCAACCCCCGCATCGATTGCGGCTTCCTCTGTCTGCGCGAGGATCTCGTCGCGTGAGGAATACACGCTCCAGGTGATCGCCCCGTGGGTTTGCGTCAGGTCACGCGCGCGCGCAATGCCATCCTCGACGCCATCGACTGCGATCATAAATGCAATAGGACCGAACTGTTCGCTGCAATAGGTTTCCCGGTCCTGCTCAGCATCTAGCTTAATGATAGCCGGGCTGATGACTCGCGCATCCGGGAAATGCGGGTGCTCACGCTCGGTGGGTGCCAGCAACACCTCACCGAAATTCGTCGCCGCCTGCGTGCGCGCGAAGGTGGCATCCGCCTGGATCGCCCCGAGCACTTCGGCAGCGCGATCCGGGTCGGACAAAAACTTATCCACACCGCCGGCGATCATCCCAGCCACCTCATCAAAACTCACGCGCCCATCGGGTGTATTCACACCGTCGCGCGGGATGTAGATGTTCTGCGACGTGGTGCACATCTGCCCGGAGTACAGACTCAGTGTAAACGCCAGGTTACGCGACATGCCTTTGAGGTTGTCAAAATCGTCAATGATAATCGCATTCAAACCTGCTTTTTCCGTGTAGACCTGCGCTTGGCGCGCCTCTGTCTCCAGCCAATTGCCAAACTCCGTATTGCCCGTGTAGTCAATGACGCCGACTTCCGGTCGCAGCGCGGCGGCCTTGGTCAGCGCGTGGCTGTCTTCGGCCACCAATAAAGACACGATATACGGCGGCAATCCCGCCTCGCGTAAAACATCCTGCGCGATCTCGACGGTGATGGCCGCTGGCAGAATCGCGCCCGCATGCGGCTTCAGTGCGACCGTATTACCCGTAGCGAGGCTCGCGAACATGCCCGGGTAGGTATTCCAGGTTGGGAAGGTGGCACAGCCAATCACAAGCCCGACCCCACGCGGCACAATGTGGTAGCGCTTGGCGGTTTTTAATGGCGGGTTTTTGCCTTGAGGTTTTTCCCAA
>DOIU01000194.1 GCA_003511825.1 Gammaproteobacteria bacterium
CCAGGGTGGCATCGGCGGTGTGGCATAGGGGCCCGGATAGCCGTACCACGGTGGCGGTCCATACGCCCAAGGGCCTGCCGTTGCGGCGGGATCGCCAGGACCTGCCGCATGCCCGGCATACCACGGGTGGGGCGGAACACCGTCTGGCGCCCAGCCCGGGTGGTTGTCGTTGGGGGGTGTGTTCATGGTCTTACCTCAGCAATGTGTCAGTCAGTTGCTGCCGCAGCGTGTTCACACGGCATGCGCAGTCATGTCATCCAGTAGCGCGAGCGCGTCGTGTTCATCGGCGTTGATCAAGGTGTGCCACGACGCGACCGGTATGCGGGCCGGCAGATACGTGATGACTGCCGATCCAGCCAACGCATTCAAACGCACGTCGGTAATGCCCGGAAGCGCACCCAGCACAGTGTCGAGTTGGGCTTTGTCCATCTGGGGCAAGGCGGTGAGGACATTGGCCGAAAATCGCACACGCAGCCTGCCAGGTACATGATGCGCGATAGTCAAGTGCTTGCGCAGTGCCTTGAACAGTTCTCTTGGTGTGGCGCTCGTGCTCGTCTCAGTCATGGTGTGTCGCTTGTCATCGGGTGAGTTTTTGGGTGCCAATAATAATGCGTATCATTTATGAAAAGGCCTTTTGAAAAAGCATTCTCTGTTGTCTTGAGTATAGGGCTAAAGCCAGGGTGCGTGCTTGTATCATTTTGTTTTTGTGCTTGTGCCTGTAATAATACTCATTATCATTTTCATCCTTAAATAACAGTGTTTTATGTGGTTTAAGTCTGGATTTACTGTAGCGCTATGAGTGTTTTTCTGCAAGTTATTGGGGATTTTGAGTGGAGGTGCCAGTCCTTGGCAAAAGGGAATATGATGGGTAGTGCGAATGCGTACTATTTGGGTGTGCAATGTGCGGGCTGTGCGTGATGGATTTCGATGTGAACCAGATCCAGGTGCAGGTGTTCGGCAAGGCGGTTTTTGTACCAGTCGACAGGTCGAGGATGTTCGGTGGCGAGGGATATAATGCAAGCCAGGTGGTTGGCGTCGCTACGCCAGATGCGCAGTGAGTGAACGCGCGTGCCCACGTCGGATTCCAGCAGTGTGCGCGTCTCCTCGAGTTGCGCGGTATGGTCGTGGGCGTCGAGCAGTGTGGCACTTGTCTCCCGCAGCAAGCCCAGGGCCCAGCGCGAAATCACAATCGCACCCACAATGCCCATGAGTGGGTCTAGCCATATCCATCCATACCGGGCACCTGCCCACAAGGCTACGATGGCGAGCACAGAGGTGAGTGCATCTGCAATGACATGCAAGTACGCGGCACGCAGATTATGGTCATGATGATGCCCGTGCCCGTGCCCGTGCCCGTGGTGAGCATGCCCATGACCGTGATGATGGTCGTGTCCCCCATGGAGTAACCAGGCGGAAACCAGGTTCACGATCAGACCAATCCAAGCGACGATCATGGCTTCCGAGAACTGGACATCCTGCGGGTTCAACAAACGCTGTGTTGATTCAACTGCCATCAGCACGGCCACTGCGCCCAGCGCGACGGCGCTGGTGTAGCCCCCGAGGCTGGCGACCTTCCCGGTACCGAAGGCAAAGCGCGGGTCGCTGGCATGCCGGCGGGCGATGTAGTAGGCAAACGCGGTGATACTGAGCGCACCGACGTGGGTCGCCATATGCCAGCCATCGGCCAGCAATGCCATCGAGCCGGTGAGTGTGCCGGCAATCAGCTCTACAACCATGGTGACCGCTGTGAGCGCAATCACCCACAGGGTTCGGCGTTCCGCCCGCCGGGCTTGTTGTATTGACTGAGTAGCTTGCTGGGCGGTATGCGTGGTGTCTTGCATGATGGGTGTCCTGATGGGCCAGTGCGCGGTGTTGGGTGCTACTCGCGAATACGCTTCAGGCGCGCCAGAACCGGTACATGCGCTATGCTGAAGGTGCGATAGGGCTGCAACATGTTACCGACGAGGGCGCCTGTGCTATAGTGAGAGTGACAAAGCTCGCATTGTATCGCGTCGGCGCGCGTTTGTCGGTACATCGACGTGTGACAAAATGCCTCATTGCTTTGTCAGATCGGGGTAAAGGTAGTTACCTAGGGCGTGTCTCGAATCACAGGAATACGCGGTTCGCGGTGTTTCACGGTGAGGAATCGTTCCGACCGGCGTCGACAAGGAGGCGGCGTTGTTCAACGGAGCGCTGAGCCAGGACGTCTGTCACGATGAACAAGCCTGGATTGCAGATCCGCTTAGCCTTCAGACATTCACAGCAGTTGCTTCGCCGTGACGCTGTTGATGTCTGTTTTCGTGCCTACGATTTGCTGTTTGCGTGTTACCCCGAGTTGGTTAACGCCTTACCCGACAATCGCTACGACCATCCCGACCTGAGTGCGCTGTTCAGCCGCTACAGTTGGGAGTCACGGGCAGGTACGCGTGCCGTCACCCGAATACTCGATATCATTCAACCCCGCTCAGAAAGTGAGCTGATGGCCTGCGTTGCATTGGTCAATCAGTGTGTGTTGAAAGCCATCAAGGATGTCAGCCCCGAGCCTGTCAACGACACCTTGATGGAGATGTACCGCTGGTTGCTGGACTATCGCACGATGCGCGCCGTTGCTGCTCACCCGTATCAGGGGCGCCACGCCAGCGCATCATCCTGACGCGGTTTTTCTCTCGCCTCGACGGAGGGACCAGGCGCCAAGTTGGCCATCGTGCGCCACATGGCCGCACTTGGCCCGGGCTACGATTCCAGCCAACGAGCAGCGCCTGCGCCGATGCCCGCGCCAGTGGCCAAGGTCTGATACTGTCGGGAGACGCGTTGGGCCGACTGTACACATTCTGCTGAAGCTTGTATTCTCAAGCGAACGGGTTTTAGTCAGCGCCAGCACGTGGCGCTCGAACAAGCCTCACAAACCCACCACACTAAAATAATACGAAGGAATCCAGTGTATGTCAGCTAACCCGATCTCTCGCTGCGCCCCTGTCTGGGTATTGTTGTTACTGTGTGGGAGTTGGGGGATGTCTGCAGCATGGGCGGCGGATTTGTCAGTGCGCGAAAATGCGGGGCAACTGGAGTTCTTTGTCGACTTTTTGGCCGGTACGCGGTGTGAGGCCGAGGGCGGCTGTGCGGTGACGTTGCGTTCCCAAGACGGGACCGCACAAGCCGGGCGTGATTACGTCGCCGTGGATAGAACGGTACGGTGGCGCCAGGGGGATGAGGGCGCGCGCAGCGTAGTGGTTGAGATCATCGACAATGCCGAGCGCGACGGCAATCGCACCTTCACACTGGTCAGTAGTGATGCGGTGGGTTTGCTCCAGACAGGAACGCGCAGTGTCGAGATCATTGACGACGAGTCCAGCCCGCTGGCAACGGGGTCTTCCTCGACGGTGACCGCGCCGGCGACTGAAATCGGCGATGTCATTGACCTGGTCTGTCCGCAAATTCAAAACGCTGAAGACAACACGGATGCGGCGGCTTTGCGTCGTGATTGCAACAGCTTGCTTGCCGCTGAACAAAACAATGATCCACAATTCGCAGCGGCGCTGCGGTCGATTGCGCCCGATCAGGTGGGCGCATCGGTGGGCGTCGGGCGCCAGACCATGAACGCGCAAATCAAAAATGTCGGTACACGGCTCACCGCCCTGCGTGAAAACCGCGTCGGCGTGTTATCCGGTCTGCTATTGCGGATGGGTGATCATGCCCTGGCGGTTGAGGATTTGTTGCCGCCGAGCGGTGCCGGTGCCGGTGAGACCGAGGGCGTCGGTTCTCCCTTGAGTTTCTTTATCAATGGCGAGTTGAGTGCCGGCGATCGCAATGGCACCACGCGGGAGGAGGGGTTTGAGTTCACCTCTACCGGCTTGACCTTGGGATTAGACTATCGGCGCAACGACGGCTGGGTGTTAGGGGCCGCACTGGGCTTGTCGTCAACGACCAGTGATTTTGACTCCGGCGGTGATTTGGAAGCGGTCGGCACCTTTGCAACGTTTTTTGCATCGCGTCAGCTGTCGCGCTTTTATATTGAGGGCGGCGCCACAGTGGGTATCAGTGCTTTTGATCAGGCGCGTAAAATCCAATACACCTTATCTGATGGCACTGCCGTTGATCAAGCCGTCAGTGCCTCGTTTGACGGGTCTGAGTATTCGCTGTTTTTTAATACGGGGACAGAGTTGTTGTTGCCTCGGCAGCTCTCTATCACCCCACGTGCGCGTATCGAGCTGATACAGCTGGATGTGGATGGCTTTACAGAGGATACGGTCTCAGCGTCCGGTGATGCCGGAGATGGTTGGCGGACGCGTATTGATGCGCAGAACAGCCGCAGTTTTCTGGTTGGTTTGGGGGCGCAAATCAGCTGGATTCGCAACCGCGAAAACGCCGTCTGGGTCCCTTATGGCGCACTGGAGTGGGTGCAGGATTTCGATGCCGAGAAGTCAAACGTATCGGGGCAGTTTGTGGGTGATCCTACCGGCGAAACCTTCGTCTTTGTCAGCGACTCGCCTGACGACAGCTACTATAAGTTGAATCTCGGTACGTCGGTTTTGTTTACCGGTGGGCGTTCGGCCTTTATTGACTACAGCAATTTGCTGTCAATAAAGCACAACAGTGTGCACAGTTTTAACCTGGGTTTTCGCTGGGAGTACTAAAAAAACGTCCCGATGCTGAGCGTGAGTTCGTCAATGTCACCGACGTTGTATTGTGCGCGCAGATAGAGTGCATCGGATAAGGTATAGCGTCCGCCCAGTCGCCAGACCAAGGTGTTCTCGCCAGCACCGTGCCAGTCAATGCCAGCCTCCAAAACCGCTTTGGGCGCCAGTTCCGCGAGCAGGCGTCCGCCGATCAGCACACCAAACTCGTCATCATCGTCAAAATCAGCGTACAACACCCCAGCACGCGCTTCTGCTTGCAGGGGCTTGGGAAATTCGGGCATTGGGTTAAAGACGTAGGTCCCGCCGGCGAAAACGCGGCTATGGTTGGTGCCGTGTCCGCGCAATAAGGCAGACTCCATGGCAGCGGCGTAGCGCGCGTTGAGATCATAACTTGCCCGCAGGTAAACCCCATTAAAGCCGGCCTCGGCGTCGTCGTAACCAAATTCGAGATGGCTCGGGTCGAGACGGTCGACGTTGGTTGCCGATGTGGTCGAGTCAGCCAGGGCGGTATGGGTGAGCGTCAGCAGCAGGGCGACACTCGCGAGCGGGCGGTCTGTTACGATCAATGCATTCTCCTGCGTGCCAATCAATCATGTGCGGGTGTGTGGCCCGTTCCCCTGGGCTTATTGCGCAAATCGCGCATCAATAGAAGTTGCAGGCTCAACAAGCCATGTTTGAATGGGCAAATGGTTGTAGGTGACGTCGACCACAGCCTCTGCCTGTGGAATCGCGTCGCCGCTGAATAGCAATGCATTTGAGCCGATGATGTATTGCCAGCCATTGTTACTCGATCGATTCTGGGTCTCACCGTTAACGCGCACCGCGATGGAGCTTTCTATCGGCGTAAAATCCAGCGCGTATCGGCTGCTCGCGGCGCCGGCCAAAATTGCGATCTCGGTGAAAATGTCGGGGAACACGGCCGCGTTGTTAATGTTGGCGACGCTGCCTCCCGAGCTATTGGCGAGATCATCGTATTGGCTGCCGTCGTTAAGTGCGGTATCAATGATAGCGAACACTCGGTATTCGCGGTCAATAAAGAGGTTATTGTTGGGGTCAAAGGTGCCTGGGTATTGGCTGCGTTCGTCGCCGATAATAATCACGGACAAGTTCGCGTTAGCCCGCGGGTGGCCGGCCTGGGTGACGATGCCATCGGTGTCGTCGCCGTCGGCGCTGCTGAGCAGAGCCTGCTCAGCGTTGTAGATGCCCCGTTCCGTGGCTGAACCGGTTGTACCGGCGAGAATGTCATCGCGAAATTCGTCGAGGTCGCGGGTAAAGCCACCGTCTTGGCGGGTATCTCTAAAGACGACGGTCGAGTCGGTGGTGATAGTCGCGATCTCAAAATCCAGGCCCGATGCAGACATGGTGCTTGAGAAGATGTCAGCGGCGTCGCGCACAGCGGCTTGCTCATCACCCATGCTGCCGGAGTTATCAATCACGAACAGAAAGTCCGCGAGTCCGCCGCCGCCTTTGGCGGTAAAGCGCTGCGATTCGGATTGCAGCGTCAGCCCGTTGAGCGTGACGTTGGTGGGTGTGGTGGTGCTGCGCAGCAGATGGTTGTAGTCGTCGGCAAGGTTTGTCGGTGCAACGCTTGCCATCACCACGACTTGATCTTGGTTGACGTAGATGACGCTGAGGTGCAGAGTGTACGTGTTGGACTCGGGCTCGTCGCTGTCGCGCGAGGGCCAGTTTTGCACGTCGCCGTTGTCGCGATTAACACCAAACAGCTGTGCCAATGACAGCGCCAATGCCGTTGGTACCGGCTGTGTGGTCTGCGAGAAATCCAGAGACAACTGCTTGGTCACGGCGCCCAGGCCGGCATAGGTTTGCTCTGATACCGTACTGGCTGAGATCAGTCCGCTGAGAAGTTCATCTGCGCGTGCCTGCTGATCAAACAGTCGGGCCACCAGACGATCGGCGATGGTTTGCGCGGAGTCGCCGTCAGTGAGTGCAGGGCGTTCGCTGATAAAGCCCACCATGTCGCGGGCGTGGCTGGTGTCGGCGCGTGTCTGAGCCTGCGGGTCATCGGGGATGTCGAGGTCGCCGGCAAACACCACAAAGCCGTCAAAATCGCCGCCAATGTCACCGCGCACATCGACGTCCTCGACCGCATGGTAGGTGAAGTTCTCGGTCTGATTGGCCGCGGTGCTCTCACTGCGATTCCAGTCGTCGTCAAAGACACAGGCGGCCAGTGACAAGCAGGGCAAGAGTGTGAGTAGTTGGCGGATTGTGGGCATGTACCGGGGCATCCTCATAGAAAATACGCGAGGCCGCGCAAGTTGCGACTCAGTAAGTCATTTAGCCAGACTCGTTTGGGGTTTGTCCACTGATTCTTGGGGAAGGGATGGGTCTTTACAGCGAAGTGATGGTCGCTTTCTGGATACCATTTTTATGTTACTGGATCATTTTGGGGGGTGTGAGCAGCCGTATCGGAATTGAATCTTATATGTGATTGGGAATCACGCGAAAAATGTGTTAGAAATCGAAGCCGAGAGTTACCGGGCCGCTTCGGCTTCTACAGATCAGAGATCAGCAGGCTTTGTGTTCTGTGACGGTCCCGCCTGGCATCTCTGTCCACACATAATCGGATAGAATCCGAATTTTATATCTAGGATAAACAAAATGAGTCGAGATGTTGTCGTCCTTGGAGCTGCCCGCTCCGCCGTAGGTACGTTTTCAGGTTCGCTGAGCAAAATTACCCCGTCTGATCTCGCCGGCCAGGTGATGAAAGCCGCTGTTGAACGTTCCAGCGTGGATCCCAACGAAATTAACTATGTGACTGTCGGCAACTGCATCCCGACCGACGATAAATTCCCCTATGTGCCGCGCGTTGCGTCAATTCAGGCAGGGTTGCCGATGGATTCCGTGGCGATGCAAGTGAACCGCCTGTGTAGCTCGGGTCTGCAGGCGATTGTGTCAACGTCGCAAAACATCATGCTGGGCGATTGTGACTATGGCATTGGTGGCGGTGTTGAGGTCATGTCTGCTGGTGGCTATTTGTCGACAGCCATGCGTTCGGGCGCTCGCATGGGGGATACCCAGATGATCGACATGATGGTCGCCACGCTCACAGATCCCTTTGGTGTTGGGCATATGGGCATCACGGCTGAAAATCTGGCCGCCAAGTGGAATATTACCCGCGAAGAGCAAGATGCGTTTGCGGCCGAGTCGCACCGACGCGCGGCAGCTGCGATTGAAGGCGGTCGCTTTGCGGATCAGATTGTGCCGATCACGATGAAAACCCGTAAAGGCGAGGTCGTGTTTGATACGGACGAACACGTCAAGCCTGGCACTACCACGGAAACGTTGGGCAAGATGCGTCCGGCGTTCAAGAAAGACGGTACCGTCACGGCAGGCAATGCCTCGGGTATCAATGATGGCGCTGCGTTCTTTGTTCTTGCTGCGGCCGAAGCAGCGGAGAAGGCCGGGCAGACGCCTTTGGCACGTGTGGTGTCGTACGCCGTTGCGGGTGTGCCCAATGATGTGATGGGTGAGGGCCCTATCCCCGCGTCTAAGCTGGCGTTGAAGAAAGCGAACCTTACGATAGACCAGATGGATGTGATCGAGTCTAACGAAGCCTTCGCTGCGCAGGCACTGGCGGTTGCAAAAGGTCTTGAGTTAGACATGGAAAAAACCAACCCGAACGGCGGCGCGATTGCGCTCGGTCACCCGGTTGGATGCTCAGGTGCCTTTATTGCGACAAAAGCGGTCTACGAGCTGCAACGTACCGGCGGCCAGTATGCGCTGGTGACCATGTGCATCGGTGGCGGGCAGGGTATCGCGGTCGTCTTTGAGCGACTGTAAGCTGCAGGCTCGTTATGAGGTCCAAATCATTGGGCCAAGAGCAAGAGCACGATGGGCCGGCGAGTTTCTCGCCGGCTTTTTTTGTCTTAGCGCCTGTCTGGACACTCTGTGCCGTCGCGAGAATGCGATGATTTGAGGCGCATTAAGAGGAGGTCGCTTCAGGCAGCAGCGCAGCGGTCTGGTTTTGTTGAGCGGCGCCGATGGCGCGATGGGTGAGCGCGAACAAGTGTTGGGTATCAACCGGCTTGCTCATAAAATGCACATCCAGTTGCTTGGCACTGGTCTCATTGATACTGTCGCTAAAGCCGGTACACAGAATCATGGGCAGGTGAGGATTGTGCGCGCGCAGCGCGTGGACTAACTCGACGCCGGAGACGCTGGGCATCGTTTGGTCGGTGATGACGAGTTGGAACTCACTGCTGATGGCGGCGGCGTTCTCTAGCACGGTGCGGCTGTCAGATTCAACGCGGACCGTATAGCCTGTGGTCTCCAGCAATTTCCCCATCACGCGACCGAGATCGGGTTCGTCGTCAACAATCAAAATGCGTTCATGGCGGCGTATCGCCCGCATGTCGCTCGATGGTAGCTCGACCTTATCCGGGGCGACAATGTGCTCGCAGATCGGCAAAAGCACGCGAAATGTTGTGCCTGAGCCTGGCCCGGTTTGCGATTCTACCAAGATGTGCCCGCCGCATTGCTTGAGGATACCGCTGACGATAGCCAACCCCATGCCAGCCCCATTGCCGACGGACTTTGTGGTGTAAAAGGGTTCAAACAGCGATGGAATTTGCTCGCTGGCGATGCCGCCACCGGTGTCGCTGACGCTGATTTCAAACCAATCGCCGGTAATGGTCTTAAAGCACACGGAGCAGACGGCATCCAGATGCGTGCTGCGATGGGCGCGCAGGGTGAGGGTGCCGTTGCTGCTCATGGCGTCGCGGGCGTTGATCACCAGGTTCATGATGATTTGCTCCACGTGTAACGCGTCGATTCTGACAAAAGGCAGATCGTCGGCGATGTCCACGTGCATCGCAATCGTACTGGGGATGGTCGCGCGCAGCAGGGCAGCTTGCTCACGGATAACCCCTTCCAGATTGATGGGGTCCGGGTGGGTTGTGTCGCCCCGGTTGTAGGCGAGCATCTTGTTAACCAAGTCCCGACCGCGTTCGGC
>DOIU01000468.1 GCA_003511825.1 Gammaproteobacteria bacterium
GTTCTTCACGTTCACCTGCAATTCGGTCTGTTCCCAGTAGGTGGTCCAACTCATATCAAAGACCGTGAACGGCTTGACTTTCTGATCGTCAAAGCTGCGCTGCTCGCTCACGTAGTTGGCACCGAACGCCACCGCCGAATCCCAAGCCTCAATGGCGTAGCGGGTCCAGACCCCGGCCTGGTGCCTCGGTGCATTGGTAAAGCGCGTGTCATCACCGAAGGTGTTGCGAATACCACCGGCCCCCTTGATCACCTGGGTGTCGTTATAGGCGTAGTTGGCGGTGATGGTCCACTGCGGATTCAAGTCACCTACCAAGGTAAACTCCGCGCCCTTGCTTTCCACCTCACCCAGATTGAGCAAGGCCGGCTCGCCATCGTCTTCTCCGGTGTCAAACGGGTTGCGCACGGCGACATCGTTTTTATTGATCTGATAAGCCGCCAACGTGGTCGTCATACTGCCGTCCAGCCATAGGTTTTTCACGCCCACTTCAATCTGATTGCCGGTTTCCGGATCCAGCTCATCCCCGCCTTCACCCTCGACCACTTCTTGATTACCCAGTGACGTCGGCTTAAAGCTCTCACTGTAATTGACATAGAGCGAGGTGGTCGCCACTGGGCGGTAGCTCACACCGAGGCGCGGCGACACATGTCCGTCATTGAAGTCGTAGTCGGATGACTTATCGACATCTTTGAAGTGGTCATAACGCAACCCTACAAGTACCGTCCACTGCTCGTTGAGCTCGAGCTGGTCCTGAACGTAGATGCCGTACCGCGTGGCCTCAGCACCGTCCACCGGCAGTGTCGTCAAGGCATAGGTGCTGGGGTCCGTCTCACCGTAGTTCAGGTTGAAGACATTGAGATCCACCACGCCGTCCTCTTCGTAGCGCGCACGTTGATAGCGATAGTCCGTATCAACCGTGTGGTAATCAACGCCAAACAGAATTTGGTTGTCCACGGCACCGAGTTGCAGCTGATAGACAAAATCCGTGGTCAGGCTGATCTCTTCGTTGGCGCGATGCTGCAGGCGGTATTCGCGACGAATCGTGCCATCGTCAACGTTGTTCTCACCATCGCCATTGGCATCAACCCAGCCTCGCGGCTCGTGATACCCCTGGTCGCGTTCGTTGTCTAGGTAGCGCAAGGTGGTTGTCACGCGGAAGTCTTCAGAGAACGCATGCGCCAGAATCGCCTGCAAGACCGTAGCTTCCAAGTCTTGGAAGTCCCCTTTCTCGTTGGTGTTAAAACTCGGATCGACAATAAAGTCGCCATCATCGTCCACCAATGAACCGCGTAAACGATGACCGCCCAAATCCTGTTTGACATAGTCAAAGGTGGTGGTCAAGCGTGTGTTATTGCTCAATTCAAAGAGCAGTCCGCCGGCGACTTCGATATTACGATGGTCGGCATTGCTGCGGAAGCTGTCTTGCTCTTCATAAAACGCACCGAGACGATAGGCAATTTTGTCACTGACACCTCCGGTGGTGTCAACGGATGCACCTATCGTGTCGTCATTGCCTAGCGTCAGTGTCGCCGTGCGCTCCTGCTGGAACTCGGGCTTTTTGGTCACATAGTTAATCATACCGCCAGGCTCACCCCCGCCATACAGGGCCGCCGCCGGCCCCTTGAGCACGTCTACCCGCTCCACATTAAACAACTGTGGCACACTGAAACCCGAGTAAGGGTCACCGCGCACCCCGTCATAAAATACATTGCCGGAATCACGAAATCCCCGGAACGTAACGCCTGAGTAGCTGAATTCACTCACGCCTGCAATGGAGCGGTACAAGTCGGTGATATCGCGCGCGGCCTGGTCGCGAATCAGCTGCTCCGTCAAGACCTGCGCGGATTGCGGTAAATGCAGGATATCGATGTCAGTCTTGCTACCGATACGGGTGGTCTTTTCTTGATAAAACGCTTGGGCGCGACCCTTGATGTCAACGGCTTCAAGTTCTGTCGTTTCCTCATCTGTCTGAGCGTCGCTGTCCTGGGCGAAAACACTACATGCCAAGCACGCAGACACAGGTAACACATACATGAGTGACTTAATGATCAAAAGCTCTCCTACAATTCACGCATAGTCTAACCACGGGTGACAGGTGTGCAAAAATGCCTCAGATGCATGTTTGCCTGGCGAGAGAGCTGGGAGGAAATGTTCTGAAAGCGGCGAGAGGCGTCTGAACGCGACGACCCCAGAAGTTCTTACATCGAGAGTTTACCAGAACCAAGCACGAATAACCATCGTTATCTTGATCAGATTCTTGCAGAAAAAATGATGAGCGATAACAGCGAGGGGGCTACGGAGGTGCCGACAATGAATGCTGTCAGCACCTCCCAGACAAGAACAGACGTTATCGTATGTCATCAGCCTTGGTGCGACTGCGCCCGGATCGGAAGCTGCTCATCAGGCTGCCGACAAACGTCGTCATGATAGAACCGCCATGGTCGGCGTCATCTTTTGCCTTGCTATCATCGCGAAACATTCTCCAACCACTGATCATGGTACTGATCATGGATTGGCGGGACACAATGTCTTCCCGAATCGCCAGGTAGACATGCATAATCACAAAACAAATGACTAGCCACGTACAGAGCCGGTGCCAGGTATGCACATCCTGGCTCTGCCCGAACAACTCGATCACCCAACCACTGAACCATTCGTATTGCCAACTGCCCATACCGATACCTTCTCCGTACAGAGCAAACCCGGTAATGATCATGAACAACAAACCCCAGACCATCACGATGTGCATGGCCATCACCGCCAGCGGATTGTGACCCACATATTTATGCGGCTCTTTCTCGATGAATGCATACCACCGCAGCTCGTGCAATACGCCTTTCCAAAACTCGCGTGTGAAAAACGGCGGCAGAAACAACTGCCTGGCGTGGTGATTCCCTGCAAAGACCCAGTACAAGCGAAAGAGAAACCCAACCGCGAGTATGTAGCCCGACGCGAAATGCGCGAATCGGATATACCCCATTAAGAAATGATCATTCGCTTCGCCCGGCATCGTCGGCAGTGGCACGCCAATAAAATAGCCGGTCACGCACAGGACCGTGATGGCAAGCGCGTTAATCCAATGCCAGATTCTGACCGGCGCCTCATAGACGTAGACTGCGGGTTCAGAGTGCATTTTTGACTGAGACATCTTGCACCTCCTAACGGACTTTCACGTTGGCGAGTTCCACACCGTCCTCTGACATCACATGCGTGGAACATGCTAAGCAAGGATCAAAGCTGTGAAGGCTGCGCAAAATTTCGACGGGCTCGTCCGGGCGCTCGACGGGTGTGTTAATCAGAGACGCTTCAAATGCACCAATATTGCCTTCAGGATCACGCGGAGAACCATTCCACGTCGACGGCACCACGCACTGGTAGTTCTCAATACGACCGTCTTTGATGCGAATCCAGTGGCCCAATCCACCGCGGGGGGCAGCGGTAATACCCACACCCTTGGCCTCTTTGGGCCAGGTTTCCGGATCCCACTTCTCCATATTGGCCGTGGTGGAGTCGCCGTTCTTGATGTTACTCATCAGCTGATTCCAGTCATCCACCATCATGTCGGCGCAATACTCAGATTCCAGCGCGCGCGCCAAGGTTCGCCCAATGGTCGTATTCAGCGCTGTTTTGACATCTAACTCGGTACCAGCGAGCTGGTTGAACGCCGCCAAGGCGCGGTTGGTTTGCTCTTGGACATACTCCACACCTTGTGCATACGCGAGGGTGTAACGGGACAAGGGGCCCACTTCAACCGCGTGCCCGCGCCAACGCGGCGCCTTAATCCACGAGTATTTGGCGGATTCGTCAAGCTCTTCGATGTTGGTGCTGGTGCCCTTGGCCTTTGGCCCCAGCTTGTAATCCGGGTCTGTGATCCCGTCCCAAGGATGCAGCCCCTTGCTCTCATCCGGGTAGGTGTACCAACTGTGGGTCACGAATTCCTGCACTTGCTCGGGGTCACGCGGATCAATCGGATAGACCTCGTCCCAATTGCCATCGAGAATCACGCCACCCGGCACCTGGTTCGTCGATTTATCGTAATTGACCTTGGGGTAAGCGCCATAGTCCATGACGTTTAACGCACCGAATCCGCCTCCCCACAGTTGCTTTTTATAGAAGCTAGCAATCGCGATGACATCCGGGACATACACATTGCGATTGAATGCCACCATCTCGTCGATCCGCGATTTCACAAATTGCAAACGCTCCATATTCAGCGGGGCACCGGCTGAGCCATCGCCGTCCATATTGATCGCGCAAGGCACACCACCGACCAAGTAATTCGGGTGTGGGTTTTTGCCGCCGAACACGGCGTGGAGTTTGACAAACTCCTTTTGCATATCCAGCGCTTCGAGGTAATGCGCCACGGCCATGAGGTCAGCTTCAGGCGATAACTTGTAAGCGGGGTTATCCCAGTAGCCGTTTTTAAAGGGCCCGAGTTGACCGGACTCAATAAAGCGGCGGATGCGCGTTTGGATATCGCGGAAGTAGCCAGGGCTGGACAATGGATGCGCAGGGGACACCATTTGCTGTAAGGCCGACGTCGCCTTGGGGTCAGCCTTGATGGCCGTCACCGGGTTGACCCAATCCAGCGCGTGCAAATGGTAGAAGTGCACCACGTGGTCATGGACCTGAAGGGTCTTCGCCATCATTTCACGAATCAAGTGGGCATTGGGAGGAATACGAATACCCAGGGCATCCTCGACCGCACGAACGGACGTCAAGGCATGACACCCGGTACAAACGCCACAGATGCGCTCAACAAAGGCCCAAGCATCGCGAGGATCACGCCCTTTGAGGATCACTTCTAAGCCACGCCATATGGTGCCGGAGGACACCGCATTGCGAATGACATTGTTCTCATCGATATTGACCTCGCAACGCATATGCCCCTCAATGCGCGTCACGGGGTCGATAACAACGCGCTTACCGGAGGTATCCAGTTGGTAGCCATTGGGTGTGGTCGTCACGCTCATACGGAGTTCTCCTTCTTACTGGCCCGATTAATCGCGGTTGCGGCCATATGGGCGGCAGTGGCTGCGCCAACAACGGCAGCGGCGGTACCACCGACTTTGTCAGCATTACTCTCGATACCGAATTGCTTGATGTCCGTCAGGCGCGCATACCACGACCCTTTGTCCCAAAAACCGTCTTCGGAGCAACCTATACACCCATGCCCCGCTTGTATGGGAAAGGAGGTGCCTTCATTCCAGCGAATGGTTGAGCACGCGTTGTAAGTGGTGGGGCCTTTGCAGCCAACCTTATACAGGCAGTACCCTTTGCGCGCGGCTTCATCGTCCCAGCTTTCCACAAACTGCCCGGCGTCGAAGTGAGGTCGTCGATAGCACTTGTCGTGGATGCGTTGGCTATAGAACATCTTCGGTCGCCCCTGCCGGTCGAGTTCTGGCAAACGCTCAAAAGTGACCATATAAGCGATGACAGCCGTCATCACCTCGGCGATAGGCGGGCAGCCAGGCACCTTGATAATGGGTTTATCGTGAATCACCTTATGCACCGGCGTGGCGCCCGTAGGGTTCGGTGATGCGGCCTGCACACAGCCATAGGACGCACAAGAGCCCCAGCTGATGATGATTTTACAATGCTTTGCAACGTGGGTGAGTTGTTCGTGGAAAGGCTTGCCCGCTATAATGCAACTCATACCCTCTTGATTATAGGAAGGATTACCCTCAACAGCGAGGATGTAGTTGCCGTCGTACTTTTCAATGGTTTCGGTGATGATGGCCTCAGCCTGGTGACCGGCCGCCGCCATGAGGGTGTCATCATAATCCAGCGAGACCATCGATAGGATGACGTCTTTGGCCAAGGGGTGTGCGGAGCGAATAAAAGACTCGGAGCAACAGGTACACTCCATGCCGTGTAACCACAGAACGGGTATACGTGGTTTTGTCTCCATCGCATGCGCGATCTTGGGCGCGAAAGACGGCCCCAAACCCAAGGCTGCAGCAGTCAGGCTGCAGTACTTGAGAAAACTACGACGGGTAATCCCTTGGCGTCGCATCACTTCGTAAAAGGTTTCGGTCATTATTCTCTCCTACCCCCGGTGATCTATGCCAACCAGGCGTGGGAGCTGCCTGGTCAGTACTGACCAGGCAGCAAGAAGAGAACCAACTTGATATTAATATATATATCAAATACATAGAGCGTCATTGATAATCATTTACAAACAGTATGGAAATTCTTTTAACCACATTGGCTGTTTTTATGGAAAGTATCATTCCGTTTTGCGATGTCGCAGCAAAAAAAATAGTCACAAGCGCAAAGCCATTCTTTTATTGCACTGCAATAACCCCTAAAAACAGAAAAATACATATTTTAGCGAAAATCTAGTTAACACTTAGGCGTTTTTCTGATAATTTGTTTTTCATACTGAGCTTCCGGCTTTCGCTTAGGCCGGTTAGGTGTTTATTAAGATGTCTCATACACACACCGTACTCGGAACACCCCGTGTTCTGGTACTTGGCATTGGTAATGTGTTGTGGGCGGACGAGGGTTTTGGTGTGCGCACCGTACAAACACTCAACGCGCATTACTGCTTTGATGATCACGTAACCTTGATGGACGGCGGCACGCAGGGGTTGTATTTGATCCAGTACGTGCAAGACGCCGACATCTTGTTGGTATTTGATGCCATTGACTATGGACTTGAAGCGGGCGAGATGAAACTCATTGAAAACGATGATGTGCCCGCCTTCATGGGTGCCAAGAAGATGAGTCTTCATCAAACGGGCTTTCAAGAAGTCCTCGCCACCGCCATGTTGACCGGCAACTACCCCTCCCAGTTGCTGCTGATCGGAGTGCAACCCGAAGAGATCGAAGACTACGGAGGAAGTCTGCGCGAGTCCGTAAGAGCCCAGATAGAACCCGCCATTCAAGCAGCATTGGCCTGGTTAGCACAGCACAACATCGTCGCCCGCAAGCGAGAGACACCATTGACCGATCTCGATGCCATCAGTGCGCCTCAGATTGATCTCAACGACTACGAAACCGGGCGCCCGGCCGAGTCGGTGGCGTGTCGTCTGGGCGACGAACGCATTTTATCAGACCACCAATACACCTTTGACCCCAAGCCTTCCCTGCTCGAACAAGGCGGTCGCTCTTTCAATGTTGATAAACGGAGAAAAGACTGATGTGCCTGGGCATCCCCATGGAGGTCGTGACGTCTGAAGGCTTGCTTGCGCAATGCCGCAACGGTGACCAAGCGGAGCAGGTGGATATCAGTCTCATCGGCGAAGTCTCTTCGGGAGACTGGCTGCTCGTGCACCTGGGCGCTGCCCGACAACGGCTCGACGCCGATGATGCACACGCCATTCGCGATGCTTTAAACGCTGTCTCAGCGGTCATGCAGGGTGACCACAGCATTGATCATTTGTTTGCCGACTTGGTGGATCGTGAACCCCAACTACCGCCGCATCTACAGCCTGACAACGACGGAAAACTGCCATGAATCATCCTTTGATTGATCGCCTTATCGATGAATTCCACTACCCACTTGTGGACGCTGACAATCACGACAGCATCCTTCGCGACGCCACGGTATGCCTGTTTTTTTCAGGCGATCCAAAGCGCTACCCAGAAGCCACCGATGTCGCTGTTGTATTGCCGGAATTGGCGGCAGCATTTGAAGGGCAATTCACTCCAGCTGTCGTTTCGCGTGACGTGGAACGGCAATGGCAAACCGAGTACGGCTTTAATCAATGGCCAGCACTTGTATTTTTGCGCAATGGACAGTACCTCGGCGCCATCTGCAAAATCCGTGATTGGGCGGACTATAAAGACGACATACCCGCCATCCTCGCTCATCACGGTAAGCGATCGCCTGGCATAGGTATTCCAGTGACCACGCAACCGGCATAACTGACCAGGAGCCCTTCATGGTAAAACCTATTGATATTCCCGTCATTGGAATCGGCATCGGTCCAGGCACACAGGAACGCCCCGAAGACGAAATGGATATTCTGAATTTACCCACGGGCAGCATGTCGACCTTTCAATCGCCGATTATGCCTGAGCCTGAAGACATTGAAGACCTCACCACCGGCAAGCTGCTGCTTGAGAAAACACTGGCAGCATTGCAAACCTATAAGCCGAATCACCCCGCATACATTATTGATCTGGGCGAGATTGACGCGGCTAACCTCGATTTGATCAATCAAGCCCTCGGAGAAGGTGAAGTGAGTGTCACCGTCGATGGGCCTGCGCCTGTGATGGCTCAGGAATCCGTATTGACCGGTGTTTGGCGCGTACAACACCTCGACAATGAGAGTCATATCATTCGCGACACGATTGAAATCGCAGACATTGCGCATTGCGTTGCAGCGGAGACGTTTGCGAACGCCGAAGCTCAACCCTCGCTGACCTTGAACGACAGCGAAAACCAACTCATGAACGCACCCTCGCTGCTTGCCGAAGTGCATGACCATATCGCGACGCGTTCTCCTGGAGATCCGGCACACGTGATCAATCTGACCCTGCTCCCGCTGACCGATCAAGAACTGTCTTGGCTCGGATCGCGTTTAGGGGTCGGCCCAACGACAATTTTGTCGCGCGGCTACGGCAATTGCCGCATTGGCAGTACCGCTGTGAAAGATGTCTGGTGGATCAAGTACTTTAACTCCGAGGACAAACTGATCCTGAACGCCATTGAGATTTCCGACGTACCCGAAGTCGCCATTGCTGCGCCAGAAGATCTGGAAGACAGCGCCTATCGACTGAACGAAATTATGGAGCTTTACCGGTGAAGCGCTTTGAAGGCTCGTATTTAGGGGATGCCGATAAACTGGCTGATGACGCATTGTTGGAGTGCAAACTTTGCTGGCATGTCTATGACCCCGCCAAGGGGGATGACTACTGGCAAATTCCTCCTAACACCCCTTTTAGTCAACTTCCGGAAGATTGGTGCTGCCCCGAATGCGACGCTGATCGCGAGCAGTTTATGATTAAGCAGGTCGCGTCGTGAGTGCCGAAACGCTTGCGCCTCAATTGCAAGCCCATTTCACCGGTATTCTTGAGCAACACATGAAAGATGTGCCAATCGTCAACCCGGACGTGCAGATTGAAACGCGCGCCTGGCGAGTGCTGGACGACAACACCTTATGCGTGATGATCACGCCTTGGTTTATGAGTTTGATGTTGTTCCCTCCCGAGGAGATGCGTTACAGCGCTGACTGGAAAACCGGCGATACTTACGACCACGCGTTCCCATCCGGCGTTTATAGCTTTACTGCAGCTTTTGATGAAGAGCTCGGTTTCTATCAGTCCTGCTCGTTGTTTTCACCCATGTTTGAATTTTCTAATCACGAGCTGGCCGTCGAGGTGGCAGATGCCGCTATGCATGCCTTGTTTGTCACTCCCGATGACGTGAATGCAGAGCGAGACAGCAGCACGGATAGCGAGGAAAACCCGCATTCCGGTCTATCGCTCAAAGACGTTGAGACGCCCGATTCAGATACGACCAGGCCAGGACCTCATCAAACCAACGAGCCTGCCCCCCTCAGTCGCCGCTATTTGCTGCGCGCCCAATGGCGCGGGAGCGCCTCATGAGTGCAAAGAGTTCTGCCGACATCGCGGGTTCAATCACCATTTCGTTACGCCCCGACGACGACCTTCATCAGGCGCGCATTCACACCGAGCGCCCCATGCTCGCGAGCCGTTTATTCGAGGGGAAATCAGTCACTCGTGTCCTCCATTTAGCGCCACTGCTGTTCAGTGTTTGCGGTCAGGCACAATCCGTGGCGGCCGTTCGTGCCATCGAAAACGCCATGCGACGCCAAGCCGGCCCCGAGGTGGAAAGACGCCGAGACTATCTGGTCGCCCTGGAAGGCATTCGAGAACACTTGTGGCGATTCTATATCGATTGGCCAAAACTGCTGGGGCAACGGGGCAACGCCAGTCAATTTGCGCCGATTAACCAAGCGTGTTTGTCACTGACGCACGCGCTCAATCCCGACAAGGTCATCACCACGGTCCCGGGTCTGCGCCATCCGAATCAGCCTATCTCTGAGGACGTTTCTGCACAATGGTTC
>DOIU01000013.1:0-16680 GCA_003511825.1 Gammaproteobacteria bacterium
TTTCGGGGTCCACTTCAGTTTTCATAGTGCTAACGAGGGTGTTGATTTGTTCATCAATGTAACTTTATAGTCGGGATGGCGCAATAGTATGGAGACGTCATATTGCGCCAAAATGCCGGACTATTTGGCCAACACGCACGAGGCGAGATGAGATGACCGAAACCCCCCTCACGATTGTTTTAGCGATACCACCCTACGCGAAACCATTGGACGTCTCCGGCCCGTTAGCTGCCTTTCGTGAGGCCAACCGACAAGCGCATGCAGCGCTTTACGACGTGCGTGTGATGTCTACGGTAAAATCCAAACTGATCGATATCGACGGAATGGCCATCTCTGCACACGCCACAATCTATGGGGCAGATGTCCCGATGGATACCTTGCTTGTCGCCGGCACATATGCCTATGAGCAAGCGTTTGATATGGAAGACCTACAGCAATGGCTGCAGCGTCAGGCGCCCACGTGTCGGCGCTATGGGTCCGTGTGTACCGGTGCGTTTTTCTTAGGTGTGGCGGGCTTAATCGATGGCGTCAGGGTGACCACCCACTGGCAGCAAGCGGATGAACTGACAAAACGTTTCCCGAAAGCCGACGTCTACGCCGATAGCATCTATGTTCAGGACGGTCCTGTCTGTACCTCGGCAGGTGTGACTGCGGGTATCGATCTTTCGCTAAAACTCATTGAAGACGATTACGGGCGCGATCTGGCACTAAAAGTCGCCAGACGGTTGGTGGTATTTCTTCGTCGGCCCGGAGGCCAGTCGCAGTTTAGTGCGCACCTTGCTGCGCAAACCAGCGATAGCCGTCCGATTCAGGCCGTTCAACAGTGGGTGCTGGACAATCTCAGCGCCAATCTGTCCGTACCCCGTCTCGCCGGCCAAGCAGCAATGAGTGTACGAAACTTCAGTCGGGTGTTTCATGATGAGACTGGGAGTACGCCCGCCGATTTTGTCGAGCGAGTCAGAGTCGATGCCGCCAAACGATTATTGGAAGACAGCGACAAGGCGCTGCAGCGCATCGCGATGGACTGTGGCTTCACCAACGTTGACTTGATGCGCAGAGCGTTTATTCGGCGCCTCGGTATCAACCCTAGTGATTATCGCAGTCGCTTTTCCCGCTAGTGAGTCAAGGCACACCGTCACTGTTGCGATGGCAGTGATTGACCCTCATCACGGCAAGCCCGCCGCAGTTGGCCCGGTGTCATGCCAAAGTGCCGTTTAAAGGCTCTGATAAAATTGCTGACGTTTTCATAGCCGGTTTCCAGGGCAATGTTGTCAATCGGGGTCTCGCTGGTTTTAAGGGCTTCGAAGGCATACTCCATACGCCACGTGGTGAGGGTCTGGAATATCGTGGTGCCAAACATCTGTTTAAAGCCGTTTTTGAGTTTATTCTGATTAAGGCCAACCTGGCGGGACAGGGTTGCAATTGTGGGTGGGGGCTGCAAGCTGGTGAGCAGCAGGCCACGGGCTTGTGTTAGCGCTTCGCGATCACGTTGGCTCAGGGGCAGTTGCTCGGGTTTGTCGGCGTCGCAGAATTCCTGCAGCAAGAGGGGCAACAGCTCATGAATAACGCTGCTGTTGTAGATGTTACGCAGTTCGCCTTGATACGGGTTTTGCACAAACTTGTGGATAACGTACCGCGCTTTGGGCGACATGGGTATTTCGCGCAGAAACACGCTTTTCTCGGCAGCCCGGATGGCTTCCATGAGTTGTGCATTGGCGATGCCGGCCAACAGCTCGCATAAGCGTGCGCGTGACATAAAGAATGACAGCGACCGCAAGGTCTCCCCGCCTCGCATCACTGAGGTGATTTCTTCGCCGCTTTGCTGAAACCCGAGATACACGCGGTTGCGTCGCAGCTGAAAGGTTTCGCCGGTATCGGCGCGTTCCATCTGGGTTGAGCCGGATTCCATCACGCTGACAAAAAAGTGGGCCGCTTGCGACACGCCGGACAGGCGGCTGTCTTCGTGCAGCTTAAAGGCACTGTAGCTGAACTGAACGCCATGAGCGGTGTGTAGGCTGTAAGCGCCATCGCCCATCTCCGAGGGCATGGTGGCCACGGGGTCACTGACCGATTCGCCGGCAAACGCGTCGTAAAACAGCGATTCCATGGCTTGTACGTAGGTGTTGGCTAAATCCACGAATGACCTCAATCAGGCATAGGGTCGCTGGCGCGAGAGACGTGCTCTGCTGGCTGCCGCGTGAAACACAATTGGGCGTTTCGGACAGTTTTAAGTGCCGATGTGATTACGCCTCGATGAGGGCGAGGAATTACCATGCTCGCCCTTAAATCGCAATAGTAATCAATAACGCTCATGAATCAAACGTCTTGGATTTTGGCCATCCCGTTGCTGATCGGCACGGGGGGATACGTGACAGCAGCGTCGCCGGATGAGAGCCAAGACATCGGTAAGCACACGGTTACCGGCGACGCAGAAATCACTGATATCGAGCGCTCGCCCGTCGCGGTGTCGGTGGTGGATGCAGCGAAATTCCATGGCCGGAACATTTCGCTCAATGAGCTGCTGAAGCGTGTCGCCGGCGTCAAAGTGCGCCAGCAGGGCGGTCTCGGCAGCAAATCAACCATCGCCATTCACGGGCTTGAAGGCAAGCGCATCAAGATTTTTGTGGATGGGCGTCCGCTCAATTCACCCGATGGCACCTTTGGCATTAACGACATCCCCGTGCAGTTGATTGAGCGCATTGAGGTGTATAAGGGCGTGGTGCCGGCGCGCTTTGGCGGCGACTCATTGGGTGGTGCCGTTAATGTGGTGACACGCGAGTTTGAAGGTTCGCAGGTGGATGTCACATATGCCCTGGGCTCCTACGACATGCATCGCCTCGCCGGCGTGGTGAAAAAGCACGTCGAGGAACAGGGCATTGAGGTGGCGGCCGGCGGCTTCTTCAACCGCGCAGCGAACGACTATGTGATGCAGTCGCCCTACGCTGACGGGCTCTCCATCCGCCGCGACCACGACGCCTACGAAGCCTTCACGGTAGCCACGGGCATGAAGTTTCACGACCGCCTGTTTGACGAGATGTCATTTGAGTTGGTGCGCTATGAGTCCGAGAAAGAGATTCAGGGCATTGACAAACCCATCCGTGAAGCCGAGACCCGCAGCGAGGTGAACATCGTTGGTGCGCAGATGGTGGAAGAAGACCTGTGGGTGCCGGGCTTGGATGTTGAACTCACCTTGCAGTACATCGATTTGCATTCACACCTCGATGATCAGGCAACCACCTGCTACGACTTTGCCGGCAATGCCTTCACCTGTCCGGGCGCCGGCGGTGAAGTGAACGGCATTCCGCACGATTCGGATGATCGCCAGCGTGACTTTCGCCAGGACTTGCATGTTGACTATCGCTTGAGCCGCCGCAACGCCTTGGGCTTTCATATCAACCGGCAGCACTCTGACTATGAGCCCGATGATCCACTGGCCAGTGCGTCGTTGGGCTACGATATCGGCGCATTTCCGTCGGAAAAAACCAATACCGTGTATTCCTTGGGATGGATCAGCACCGTCTTGGACGACCAGCTGATCAACGATATCGGCGTGAAGTCCTACCACTACGATTACCGCATCACGTCTCAGACCCGGACGCTCTCAGGCACGCCGGCACAGACGCACCATTCGGGCAGCGAGTTTGGGTATTATGTGTCGACGCGCTACGAGCCTGTCCCCGACCTCTTCCTGAAAGCCTCGTACGAGCATGCTTATCGCTTGCCGTCCAGCGATGAAATCTTCGGTGACGGCGTCAGCGTGGTGGCAGCGTCAGACTTGCAACCGGAGCAAGCCGACAACGTCAACCTCGGGCTGATCTTCGATCGTCACAACGTCGCCGGTATGCCGTGGCTGAAAGCCGAGGCCAACGTCTTCTATCGCGATTTACAGGACATGATCAAGCTGGAAAGCGGCCTGCTCACGGCGAGCTACGTCAACTTGGGCGAGGTGCGATCGACGGGGTTTGAGGTCGAGGTGCAGGCGGACCTGAGCGAGAGTTGGTACGCCTACCTGAATTACACCCACCAATCCCTCAAAGACCGCATGAAGCGTCGCGCGGACGGTGTCGCCAATCCTACCTACAACAAGTCTGTCCCGAACGTGCCGCGCCAATTTGGCAACCTCGGGCTGGAGTACAAACACCTCGGTCTGTGGCGCGAAGACGCGCTGTTTAAGGTGTTTTGGGAGATGAACTGGGCCGACGAATACTTCTATGGCTGGGAGCTGAGCCGCCAGCAATCGCGGCGTATCGACGCGCAGCTCACCCATACCGCAGGGGTGGAATACAGCGTGATGGATGACAGCCTCATTCTCGGCCTGGAAGTACGCAACCTCGGCGACGAAGACGTCACCGACGTCTTTAACTACCCCTTACCAGGACGGACGTGGCATTTGAATGTCCGCTATACCTGGCTCGACTTTTAACGCAACTGCGAGGAAATCTCATGAAGTTCATGCTCACTGTGCTGCCTCTCGGCTTGGCATTTTTGCTGGGCGCCTGCAGCGACGACGACAGCCCGTCGGCAACAGAAACCGGTGGCGAGGCCGATCTGGTGGTGGTGACGCGTATTGATGACACCACCGGGTTTATTAACCGCATCGACAGCAGCGAAGCCGGAACAACCACTAATGCCAACGGAGCGGAAATCAATCCCGCCCACAACGTTTACAAGTATGGCGACGCTTTTTTCACCACCGGTGGCTTGGTCAGTGACCGTGTCGCGCGCTACGTGGACAACGAAGGGGTCTTGACCGAAACTGCCAGCATGAATGCCGGACCGGGGAGTTACCCCTAGTCAATGATCTTTGTTGACGAGACCAAGGCGTATATCACCTTGTCAGCGACGGGTAAGGTCTTGGTGGTTGAGCCGGGCACGCTGGCGGTGACGGGTGAATTGGATCTCTCAGCCTATGCCATTGATGCCAATGGCCAGACCGGGGGTGAGGACCTGAACCCGGAGCCCTCAGCGGGTATTGTGCGTGACGGCAAATTGTGTATTTGGCGCTGTTCCAGATTGATACCTTCCAGACCTTCCAGTGCCGCGGTAAAGCGAGCGTCCTCGTCATTGATGTCAATACCGATGAGGTGCTGAACCACACCACGGATGATCGCACCTGCTCGACCGGGCGCCCGGTGCGAAATCTTGGCGTGCATATGGACGAGCAGGGCGACATCTATTTCAACAACCTCGCCGGCTTTGGCTACTACCCCGGGTTTAATAGCGGCATCCTGCGCATCCGCAGTGGCGAAGACAACTTTGACCCTAACTACTACTTCTCCATCACCGATCTGACAGATCTGCCCGATGGACCGGCCTCCGTGTTTATCAGTGGCCACTACTACGGCGAAGGCAAGCTCTACGTCTCGATGACCTTCCCGGCGCTGGCCAGTAATCCGCCGGATTTCGCCAACGACCGCAACCAGCGTATCGTCGAACTGGACCTGTACAACCAGCAAGCCACAGTCGTGGAACTGCCGCCGACCAACCCCTGGACCGCCGGCATGGTGAAGATGGGCGAGCAAATGATGATGGGCCTGTCCACCACCGTCGGTGACGGCCTTTTCCGCTACACACCCGCGACCGGCGAAGCCGATGCATCGCCGCACATCATTACCGAGGGCATGCCGGTGCGGTTGTTGCCGAACTGATCGAGGTCGTTTACCCAGCCCGATCGGTGGTGCTCACGCGATCTGGCACTGACGCACCCTTACCGCGCAGGGAGGGTGCGGACGATGTCACGCATAAGCCCGTTGTTCATAGCCATGTTAAACCGTCTGTGAATTTGGAAAGTCTCCCAATATCCCCGACAACAAACCACACGCGACAGATCCTTCTCAGGCCGATATCCGTTCCGCCCAGTGCTCGGTGAGGTAGGGCCAGCGCATCAGAGTTTTTAGCCTTGAGAAACAGGGGGAATAGCGGTTATTCTCCGTGTACCTCACACTCACACAGCCTGAAAAAGTGGTCGCAGCTTTTCTCAATAATAACAACCGTTCTGACCTGCTGCTTGCGGGCATGTGGTTTCTCGGCGCCGCGCTGTTATATTTCCTGACCCGCAGCGTTTCGCTGGATGAGTACGACTCGATCAATCTGGCGCTGGGCGTCGGCGAGTTTAATCTGAGCGCGCATCAACCTCACCCGCCGGGTGCGCCTGTGTTTATCTTCTTGGGCAAGCTGCTGCATGCCAGCGGCATGAGCATCGAGAATGCGTTGATTGCGTTGTCGTCGATCGGCGGCGGGCTCTTGGTCGCCAGCGGCTTTTTCGTGGTGGCGAAGCTGCACTCACGGGCGCTTGGGTTCTGGTTTGCGCTCTGTTTGGCGCTGCTGCCGGGTGTGTGGATGACGGCGGGCAAAGCGATGACCGATACCCTCGGTATTGGTTTGATGCTGATGAGTGCGGCGTTTATCGTGGCCGCAGAACATGACCCTGACAGGGCGCCCAGGCTCGCAATGGCTGCCGTTGTTATCGCTGCGTTGGCGATTGGCGTTCGCCCAACCTTGGCGCCTCTTCAACTGCTGATTTTGCTGTACGGATTGACGCTGAAACTGACTTGGCGCAGCCGACTCTACTCCGCTGTGTTGTTTGGGATTGTCTGCCTGTGCTGGTTGGTGCCCACCATTATCTCGCAGGCACAATTGCCCGACAATCAGCACGGTTTGCTGAACTTTTTTTACCAGCTCAAGGCCTTTAAAGAACTGTCCACGTCGATCGCGGTTTGGCACTATGACTTTCAGCAACTTTCACTGGACTACACGCTAAAACAGCTCGCGAAACACCTCGGTGGCATGGGGTATTTTGGTATGGGGCTGAATGTCTGGTACCCGGAAGCTGTTGACACCTACTTGGCGCGGATACAAACCAGCCTGACGCCCTGGGACCCAAGCTTGCAAAAATGGAGTGTTGCTGGAACTCTGGTGTTCATACTGTTCGCTGTGGGCTGGGTGAAGGCGCTGTATAGCCTGAGAAAATGCAGGCCGAGCGGGTTTATGGTGTTTGCCTCGGTGTGGTCATTGATCGCCTTTGTCTACGCCTTCTTGAGTGTGCCGCCGCTGATGCGTTACTACATACCCGTTTTTCCGGCGTTGCTGCTGCCACCCCTGTTCGCTTTTTATCAGTCGCGCTATCGTCATGCGATATTGCCTCTGTTTTGCGGGCTGGTGTTGTTCAATACCATGGGGCTTGCTCACAATCAACATACGCGTTTTGCCCCACCGGTCGAACTGCTGCGGGCATTGGATGACACCCTTGAACAGCAATCCCTGGACCGTTCAAACGTGGTGCTGTTTCTGAATGCTGCCGTCAGACGCCACGCCGAGTGGTACGCCCCGGATCTGCAGCTATTGGAGGGGGAAATCACCATGGAGACACTGGAAAATTTACCGGATGACGCGCTGATTTTCACCAATATGCGCATCGCTGAGCCGGCGTTTTCTGTTCGCCTGGAGAGAGTCTCTGAACATTACCGTAACCTGCGCGTCTGGATGCGGCACAATCACGTTGAACTGTACCGAGTTGAGCTGGTCAAGGGGAGCGTGAGCTAAGCGATAGCCAGCCACTCGCAGCACTTGACGCCGTTGAGGCTTAGCGTCATCGTACGCACCCTAATCACGCTGGTGAGGGGGCAGGATGTTTGTAGCACGACCGTTTAAAGCGCAGGATCTGACTGTGCTCCAAGACTTGATCCGCGCGCACCCGCTGGGCACCTGGGTCAGCGTCACGCCGAGTGGTTTGGACGTCAATCATGTGCCGTTTTTGCTCGACCCGACTCACGGGCCCAACGGCGCCTTGCTCGGGCATGTGGCGCGGGCCAACCCGATTTGGCAGTCTTTTTCGCGGGATACGCCGTCTGTGGTGGTGTTTCAGGGGCCCGAAACCTACATCACGCCCAGTTGGTACCCCAGTAAAAAAGCGCATGGTAAGGCCGTGCCGACGTGGAATTACACCGTCGTGCACGCGCGTGGTATGCCGCAGACGGTGGAAGACCGGGATTGGCTGCGGCAACACGTGAGTGATTTGAGCCAACAGCAGGAGGCTGGTCAGCAAGAACCCTGGCAGGTCTCGGACGCCCCCGACAACTATATTGACGCGATGCTGAAAGCGGTCGTCGGCATTGTGATCCCGATCGATGCGCTTGAGGGGCAATGGAAGAACAGCCAAAATCGCCCGCCGGAAGACGTCTCCGGGACGGTGGCAGGTCTGCGCGCGCGTGGTGATGCGCAGGCAGACGCCATGGCTGATCTGGTGCAAGGTCATGTCGATGCCAAAGATGCCGCGCTCAGGAAGTGAGCGGGCCCAATCATTTCGCCGTGCTGAATCAGGAGTGTGACCATGAGTGATCGTTCGCCGCGCGCTATCGATCTTGTGCCTTTAACCACGCTTGACCAGGACACCCAGCTGCGCATTCTCGAGATTCGCAACGCCGAGAGTGTGCGTGAATGGATGCTATCTGATCACATCATCAGTGCTGAGGAGCACCTGGCCTGGATTGATCGGCTCCCCAACGATGCGTCACAGATTATCTTTGCCGTCATGGGCGAGGGCGGCGAGCCACTTGGCGGGATGGGGGTCACGGGGATTGATCGCCAGCACAAACGGGCGGAGTGGACCTACTACCTGGCGGAGGCAGCGCGCGTGGGCGTTGGGGCGGCGTTGGAGTATGCGCTGATTCAGTTTGTCTTTGATACGCTCAAGCTGGATAAACTCAATTGCGAGGTGATTGAGGGTAATGAAGCGGTCGTGAAGATGCACCGGAAGTTTTTGTTCCAGGACGAAGGATTTCGTCGCGACAATATTCTCAAAGGCGGCCGGCGCCTCGGGGTGTATTACCTCGGACTCACTTGCGATGAATGGCAGACGCAACGGCATCTCGTCGACGCAAAATACAAGGGCGTGTTCGGCAAATTCGCCGTCGCGGTGCATTGGCCGGCAGGATCATCGCCAGGACAGGACTGACCCGCTCGTTCCGTCCTTCATCGTCTTTCCTCGCCCCTCAGCGACGTGGTTGCTTGCCTGCGCCTCGCGCGGTTCCGCACCATTGAGACACGGATTACCGCTTGACGACAAACCAAATAACCACTGGTTTTACATGTGTTTTTTGCGTGTAGAAAAGTTGTGTGGACCTGCCTGATCCTATACGATAGAAAAGCTTTGCGCGGCTCGATTGCGTGACTAAAACCCATGAATTTATAGGGTTTTCTTGCGCTGACCGGGTGTTTGAAAATGGCTGTTCGTTATCTGTTTTAGGCGAAAAGTCATGAAAGGCGCCGGGTGTCTCACACCGTCAGATGGAGACGCCATTTTTGCATGCAATGCGTTTGTTTTCGGGCTTTTTGCCTCTATCCCCGATAAATCAAGCGTTTAATAAGGGGTTGGGTCAGGCGAAGTTGGCGCGGAGAGGCCCACGACAACCCGGCGGTTGTCGCTGCGCGTTGAAAACCGCATGCATGTGTTGTTGCGTAGCCTTGGAAAGCGCGCAGTGGACCACATAGTCACAAGGTATAAACGTCTGATTTTGCAGACCCGCTGGAGACAGCGTCACCCCTCAGGTGATGGACGAAGGGTACGCAGTACGCGGAAGTTGTCTTAGAAATCAGTATATAATTGCCCAAACCTGTTTTATGGGCCTCTGTTGTGAGTTGTGATGGGTTACGGCGACTGAGCTAGCCATTGAGCAAGCTGATAGCTCGCAGTAACGTGTTGAGACCGAGTCCGGCAACGAATGGTGTCAGAGCGTGAGTTTTCGCGCCGTCAAGAACGCCCGTGTCGGATGAGACGAGGGACTTAACGGGTTGAGTCTTACACTGAGCAGACTCTTGCTGCGATAGAACATGTTTCAGCAGTAGGGGGTTACCCCCTGCGCGTCTGGATCTTATAAAGGCAACCATTGCCCAATAATGAAGTAGCGAACTATGACTGAAGAAATTACTGAACTCCTCAAAACCGATTACGAGGCCGGTTTTGTCACTGATGTCGAGTCAGACACTTTACCTCCAGGGCTGAACGAACACGTTATCCGCCAGATTTCGGAAAAAAACGGCGAGCCGGAATGGATGTTCCAATGGCGCATGAAAGCCTACGAAAGCTGGTGCAAGATGAAGGAGCCGCGCTGGGGACACCTTGCTTACCCCGATGTTGACTTTGACCAGGTCTCGTATTATTCAAAACCCAAGAACGTCGACGACGATCACAGCTCTGACGGTCTTGACCCCGAGTTGCAAGACACTTACGAAAAGCTGGGTATTCCTATCCGCGAGCAGGGCGAAAGTCTTGAAGGCGGGGTCGCGGTGGATGCCATTTTTGATTCCGCGTCAGTCGTTACGACCTACCGCAAGCGACTCGAAGAAGCCGGCATTATTTTTATGCCCATGAGCGAGGCGATGCATCAGCATGCGGATCTCGTCAAGAAATACCTGGGGACCGTGGTCCATCAGAATGATAATTTCTACTCGGCGCTGAATTCAGCGGTCTTTGCTGCTGGCACCTTTGTGTACATCCCCAAAGGCGTGCGCTGCCCGATGGAATTGTCGACGTATTTCCGCATCAACGAGAAAAACACCGGCCAGTTTGAGCGGACCTTGGTCATCGCTGATGAGGGCTCCTACGTCAGTTATCTGGAAGGGTGTACTGCCCCTAAGCGTGATGAGAATCAATTGCATGCAGCCGTCGTTGAACTGGTCGCGCTGGACAATGCCGAGATCAAGTACTCCACAGTGCAGAACTGGTACCCGGGCGATGGCGATGGCAAAGGTGGCATATACAACTTTGTCACCAAGCGCGGCATCTGCCATCACAACGCAAAAATCAGTTGGACTCAGGTAGAAACCGGCTCATCCGTGACCTGGAAGTACCCGAGCTGTATCCTCAAAGGGGATAACAGTATCGGTGAGTTTTACTCGGTTGCCATCACGAATAAGTGGCAGCAGGCGGATACCGGCACCAAGATGATCCACTTGGGCAAAAACACCAAATCCACCATTATTTCTAAGGGCATTTCAGCCGGCGATAGCCAAAATGCCTACCGTGGGCTCGTCAGAATGGGGAAAATGGCCGAGGGCGCGCGCAATTACACGCAGTGCGACTCGCTCTTGATCGGCGACCAGTGTGGCGCCCACACCTTCCCGTATATCGAGAGCCGCCATCCTACCGCCGTGGTGGAGCACGAAGCCACCACGTCTAAAGTCAGTGACGATCAGCTATTTCTCTGTCAACAGCGCGGCGTGGATGTCGAGAAAGCCGTATCGATGATCGTAAACGGTTTCTGTAAAGAAGTTTTCCAGGAGCTGCCCAAAGAGTTTGCCGTTGAAGCGTGTAAGCTTTTGGAAATCACGCTGGAAGGGTCTGTCGGCTAAACTCTTTGCGCGAATTTTTCGATGGCACAGAGAATTTGTTTTTGAGGACTATATTGCATGTTATCCATCCATAACCTAGAGGCCAGTGTTGAAGATAAGCCTATTCTTAAAGGGTTGAGCTTGTCGGTGAAGCCCGGCGAAGTGCACGCGATTATGGGGCCGAACGGTTCGGGCAAGAGTACGCTGGGCCATGTGCTTGCGGGCCGTGAAGGCTATGAAGTGACGGGCGGGTCGGTCGATTTTTTCGGCACTGATCTCACCGAGCTGGAGCCGGAGGAACGGGCGCGTGAAGGGCTTTTTCTGGCTTTTCAGTACCCCGTGGAAATTCCCGGTGTCAGTAACCTCGAATTTCTGAAGGCCGCCGTGGATGCAAAACGTGAGCATGCCGGCCTGGAGCCTCTGGATTCTGTCAGCTTTATTCGCACGGCTCGCGAAAGCTGCCAGAAGGTGGATCTGGAGCAGTCGTTTCTCAAGCGCGGTGTCAATGAAGGCTTTTCCGGCGGCGAGAAAAAGCGTAATGAGCTGCTGCAGATGATGATGCTGGAGCCCAAAATCGCCATCCTGGATGAGACGGATTCCGGCTTGGATATCGATGCATTGCAAGTGGTGGCGAAAGGGGTCAATGCGATGCGTAACGAAGAGCGTGGCTTTGTCGTGGTCACCCACTACCAGCGTTTGTTGAACTATATCGTGCCCGACTATGTCCACGTATTGGCTGGCGGTAGAATTGTAAAATCGGGCGGTAAAGAACTGGCCTTGCAATTGGAATCGGAAGGTTACGGATGGTTAGAGGCGGACAAGTGATGGCAGAAGCGGTCGGTCAATGGCTGAATCAGGTCACGCCGTTGCCGTGGCTGCAAGAAAAATCCTCCGAGGGTGCTGGCGTGGTGAATAGCCAACCCTGGCCCACACCCAAAGCCGAGTACTGGAAATACACCAGCCTCAAGCATATTGAGCGTGGCGGGTTTGATTTCTCGGCCATTGAGCAGGCGTCGCCCGTATCGTCTGAAGCGGTATCTATCATCGAGTTAGACACCTTTAACCTGGTGTTTGTGGATGGCCAGTTTCGCGCGGATTTATCCAATCTTGACCCTGCATCGCCTGAGTTGCCTGAAGGCTTGGACATCATAGACTTCGCGCATGCCGATGCCGGCCAGCAGGCGTTTATCCGCGATGCCTTGCACAGCACCGTCCAAGAACAGAAGCACGTCTTGGCACACCTGAGCGTCGCCATGCTGTCGCAGGGGTTGTTGATTCGTGTGGCGCCAGAGACGCGCATCGAAAAGCCCGTGCAGATTACGCACTACACCACTGCGCAGGCGGATCAAAAAGGCATGCAGCACCGCGTATTGGTTCACTTGGGCCATCACGCAGAGCTGAATTTGGTTGAAATGTACGGCAGTGATGACTCAGCGCACACGGGCTGGATGAATCAGGTGACTGAGGTGATTCAGGAGCCGGAGAGCGCAATGCAGCACTACCGCTTGCACCAGGAGCAGCAGGCGATGGCGCACACCGGCGCCGTGCACGTGACCTTGGACAAGCAGGCGCGGTTCAACAGCTTTTTGCTGGGTTATGGCGGTAAGCTCAAGCGCCTGGACTATGTGGTGCACCACGAAGGGCCTGCCGCCGAGTGCAATTTACAGGGCGTGTACTTAGTGAACCAGCGCCAGCATTTTGACCTTCGTACCCAGATTGAGCACAAAGTGCCGCATTGCCTGACCGACGAAGTGTTCCGAGGCATCATTGATGATAAGGGCCTGGCGGTGTTTAACGGCAAGATCCACATCCATAAGCACGCGCAAAAAACATTGGCGGAAATGAGCAATCGCAACCTGTTGCTCAGTGAGAACGCACAAATTAATACCAAGCCGGAGCTGGAGATCTACGCCGACGATGTGAAGTGCGCGCATGGCGCCACCATCAGTCAGATGGACAGTGACGCGCTGGTCTACCTGCGCAGTCGCGGCATCTCTGCGGCAGAAGCGGCGGTGATGTTGAGTTTTGGCTTTATCAACGAAATTTTGATGACCATCAAGCACCCTGAAATTTTGGGCTATATCCGGCCGTCTATCGTGCGCCGTTTTGGCCAGGATGAACGGCTCATGAGGCATTTGTTGTGACGATGAACCCCGATGTGCAGCTGGCTGACGCGCTTCCCGAGGTTGCGTTTGATGTTGACGTTGTCCGGCAGGATTTCCCGGCCTTGCATCAGCGCGTGAATGATCGCCCTCTGGTGTATCTGGACAATGCGGCAACCACGCATAAACCCCAGCAGGTGATTGATGCGCTCGTGCGCTTTTATAGCCAGGATAACAGCAATGTGCATCGTGGTGCGCACACACTGAGTGACCGCGCTACCGTGCAGTTTGAAGCGGCGAGGGTAGCCCTTGCAGACTTCATTCATGCACGTGCATCGGAAGAGATTGTCTGGACGTCGGGCACGACCGAAGGCATTAACTTGGTTGCGCAGTGTTACGGCGGCAGCCGTCTCAAGGCCGGTGATCGCATCTTGGTCAGTGAGATGGCGCATCACTCCAACATTGTGCCTTGGCAGATGGTGGCCGAGCGCACCGGGGCCGAGGTTGTGCCGATTCCTGTGACGGCCTTGGGTGAGATTGATCAGGCGCAGTATCAGGCGTTGCTGGATGAGCGCGTCAAGATCGTCGCTATCGGGCATGTCTCAAATGCCTTGGGCACCATCAATCCGGTGGCGTCCATGGTCGAGCACGCCCATGCCGTGGGCGCTGTGGTGCTGGTTGACGGTGCTCAGGCCGTGGGGCATTGGGCCGTCGATATGCAGGCGCTGGACTGCGACTTTTACGTGTTTTCGGGCCACAAGATGTTTGGTCCGACGGGTATTGGTGTGTTATACGGTAGACAAGATCTGCTCGAAGCCATGCCACCCTATATGGGCGGCGGCGAGATGATTGAATCCGTCAGCTTCTCGGAGACGGTGTATAACACCTTGCCGTATAAATTCGAGGCGGGAACGCCGAACATTGCTGATGCTATCGGCCTGCATGCGGCCGTAGACTATCTCGGTGCGCTTGATCGCGTCGGGGCACAGCGCCACGAGGAACAGTTGCTCGCGCGGGCTGACAGCATGGCAGCAGACTGTGAAGGGCTTGAGATGGTCGGTGGAGCGCCAAACCGCACCGGCGTATTGAGCTTTAATCTGCAGGGGGCACATCCGTCTGATATTGGCATGTTGCTCGACCAGCAGGGGGTTGCGGTGAGAACGGGTCATCATTGCGCGCAACCCATTATGGACCAGTTGACCCGCTCCGGAACGGTTCGTGCGTCGTTTAGCTTCTACAACACGCAGGAAGACGTCGAATTATTGTTCGCCGCGTTGGCGAAGGCGACGTTGTTTTTACAGTGAGGTGATACCGTGACTCTCGAAAAATTTGACCCTAACCAAGCGCCAGAAAGCTATGATCCCGCCAAGGCGAACATTACGGTGACGTCCAAGGCGGTGAATCATTTCAAGAAGCAGTTGGCGGATCATCCCGGTCATGTGGTGCGCGTATCCGTCAAACGCAGTGGCTGTACCGGCTATCGTTATGTGCTTGATATGGTGGAGAAAGCCGACGCAAGTGATCAATGTGTCGAGGTAACCGAGGATTTCCAGATTTATATCTCGGAACAAGCCGTTCCTATGCTTCAAGGCACAGAAATTGATTATCAGTTGCAGGGCTTAAACCGGCAACTCCAGCTCAACAACCCGAACGTTAAGGATATGTGCGGCTGTGGCGAGAGTTTCAGTGTCGGTTAAAAGCATCAGGTCACACTATCAGCTGGGCCCGCCAATCAATTGCCCATCCTGAAAGCGCTTTCTCGACGCTGCGGTTGTTATGGTCTCGTCATGCTGTGCGAGGCGTTCGGGCTGGGTAGTTCAAGTGGGTCTTGCGTAACTGAGCGAGTTTAGAGAACGGTTATGAGTAATCCATTTGGCAACACCATCACACCTGAAGCGGTTATCGACACACTGGGCTTTTTTGACGACTGGGAAGAGCGTTATCGCTACATCATCGATCTGGGAAAGGAACTGCCCAGCATGCCTGAAGAACTGCACACCGAAGATCGCGAAATCAAAGGCTGCCAGAGCCATGTCTGGATAGAGCCAAGCGTCGTTGAGGGGCGTTTGTGCTTCGCCGTTGACAGCGACGCGCATGTGGTTCGCGGCCTGTTGGCGGTTGTGCTCGCAGCAGTCAATAACAAGTCAGCCAGCGATATTCTCGCCTTTGACATGGAAGCCTATTTCCAGAAGATTGATTTGCTCAAGCACCTCAGCCCTACGCGTGGCAACGGTTTGCGTGCGATGGTTGAGCGCGTTCGCCAAGTCGCGCAAGAGGCTATGCATCGCGCGGGTGCCCGTCAATCGCTGGCGGAAGAGCCTTTGGTGAGTTAATCGTATTTTTGCCGCACCAAGCAAGGTGCGGCGAAAATCTCACCGTACCTTATCCGTGCATTGATCAGCCAACACCACTCGAGGTGATTGGCTATGCCAGTCATTCGTATGCGTCAAGAAAGACTGGCGAGCCCTCGGTCGTCATAAAAGGACGTTGTTCGCCGATGTCCGTGCCTGACGACGGATCATATCGATACAGACCCACACCATTCTCGGTGTGCATGCCATAGACAATCTTGTCCTGATACTTGATCACGCCCGCAGACCAGGAAACGGTTGCCGGCATATCGAGTTTCGTTGCTGTTTGATTGCGCAGATCCAGACGGTAGGGCAGGTTGGTTTTATCTTCGACGAAGTTCGGCGGATTGCTGCTCAAGCCTGGAGCATACAAGGTGCCATACGCCAAGCCATCGCCACCATAGATCGGATGGAAAAATATCGATGCTGCGTTGCCGGGAACGTCGGGCACAGTGATATCCGCAATCGAGAAAAAGTAGTCCGGGTCAAACTCGGTTTCGCCACTCTTTATGCGTAAAAAACCTGCGGGTGGTAAATCTGGATAAAAGCCGAATCCGGCGAAGTGATTGACGTAGATATCGCCGTTCTCGTCCAGGAATAACCCCGAATTGGGTTCATTGGAGCCACTGCTGCATGTGCGGGGGTCTTGGAGGTGTTTTTCGACGGCGTCTGTCGCGACGTCTATGATCAAGACGCTGGCACCAGCGCTGCAGTTGCCAGTCGCAAAAACGTCGAATTGGCCGAGCGCCAAAAAGAGTTTGTCATCGCGGATAACGCCACTGGTGGGTTCGGCATTCACATCGCCTTCGCCCAAGGCGTAGGCGGACAGATCCAAGCGCTTGGTGATGCTGAGATCGGTTGGATTGATCACAATGAGTTCATGAAGTGGACCCCGAAAG
>DOIU01000013.1:16987-17120 GCA_003511825.1 Gammaproteobacteria bacterium
TGGATTGATCACAATGAGTTCACCCGAACTGATCAGATTGACATAGGCCTTGGTGTCATCGACAAAGATGATGGAGGTTGGCCCGGATTGTTCGCCAGTAATCACTTCTGCTTCTTTCTGAAAGCCAGTGCCG
>DOIU01000462.1 GCA_003511825.1 Gammaproteobacteria bacterium
AATAGTGAATCAGGTAGCCAATGTACAGCACCAACAGAAAAAACCCGACGGCACTCTTAATCGGCATGGCCAGAATAAAGATATTAATCTGCGGGACGAATCGCCCGATCAAGGCCATGGCGAACTCCGCAATGAACATGATCAACACAATCGGCGCTGACAACAGCAGCATCATGTGCATCAAAAAATCCAGCTGCGACAAGAAGTAGTCCATGGATGCCCAATCAAACAGCGGCATATAAGACAAAATCGGCCAAGCCACATAGCTGTTATAGATGCCATCCATCAACAGTAAAAAACCGCCGGTTGAAAACAAAACCGTCACACCCAGCTGAGAAAAAAACGTGCCTAAGGGCGTGGCTGCGCCGCCGGCGACAGGGTTGAATAAATCGGTGTTCATCGAGCCACGCTGGGTATCGATAAAAAAACCGACGGCCGACAAGACCCAAAAGACAATAGCGACCAGAAACCCGATCAGGATACCGATAAACACTTCCTTGGCCAGCAACAGTGCAAGCTCATACAGCGCGAATTGCTGCGTCTGTAAGGCCACCATCGTCGCAGGCACCATCACCGACGACAACACAACAGCAACCCCGGCACGCAACAACATAGGAATCGCCTTATCGGCAAAGAACGGTAAAAAGGTAAATACGGCGACTAAGCGCGGCAAACACACGCCCACCGCCAACAGCCAGAGCTTGAGTTCATTCGCAAGCTCGTTCACAACGACAGTGTGGGAATGGTTTCAAACAGATTAATGGTGAATCGATGCAGCTCTATGCCCACCCAGCGCGCGGTTAAGGCCATGATCACGATGACGCCGATCAGCTTCAGACCAAAGGGCAAAGTCTGGTCCTGAATCTGCGTGAGCGCCTGAAACAGCCCGACGAGAATGCCGATGACAGTGGCCGTAATCAGCACGGGCATTGACAACATCAATACCAGCATCATCGCCTGATAAGAAAAGTGGATGAGTTCTGTCTCACCCATTTACTGAAAGCTCAGCACAAGGCCGTGAATCAAGCGCGTCCAACCATCCACCAGCACGAACAGCAATACCTTAAACGGCAACGAGATCGTCATTGGCGACACCATCATCATGCCCATGGCCAGCAGAATATTTGAGACGACCAAATCAATCGTGACAAAAGGCAGGTAGAGCAGAAATCCGGTTTCAAAACCTGCCTTGAGCTGGCTGACCGTAAAGGCAGGCAACAACACCAAAAAATGTGAGTGGCTGATGTTTTCAGCCTGCCCTTCCGGCCACATCTTTTTAGTCGTCTCGGCAAAAAAGCTGCGCTCAATCTCATCAGAGTGCTTGGCCAGGAATGTCCGCACCGGCTCCAGGCTTTTTTGTGCTGCCTCGACCAACGCGGGATTGCCAAGGTTTTCCATGCTCACATCGTGAGAACGAAAGATGTCGGTCACTTCCATCGCAATCGGTGCCATGATGTACACCGACAAAATGATGGCCAAACCGTTCACCGCGAGGTTGGGCGGCACTTGCTGCAAGCCTAAGGCATTGCGCAAGATATACAAAACCACCACGATTTTTAGGTAAGAGCTGACCATAATTGCAATAAACGGCGCCAGCCCCAGCACCGCCAATACCCCGAGCAGTATGACCGGATTGGGTAAACCGTCCATCTCAATCCGCCAATTGACAGACGCGAACACCCACAAAACCGTCTATATCGACCAGCTCACCGGTTGCCAGCAGAGTGCCGTTATTGCGAATATGCACCAACTTGTCTTGCCGACGTTTGAGATCAAACACAACCCCTGGCTTGAGATCCTTCAGCTCAGCCACACTCAGGCGGAGATCGCCAATATCGCAATCCAAGGTGACCGAGAGGCCGTCAATAGGGGGACTTTGGGGATCGGCTGATTCGACACTTGGCTCTTCCGTCTCAGTATTCACTATGCTCAGTTCTCCAGACCGGTAGTGCGCAACGCAGAGGAACGTGTCTTCTACCGTCAGGCGCACAAACAAGGGCTTCTCCGGTTGTAACTCGGGAAGCAATAACACATCTCCAACCCCTAACCCTGCGACTTCTTCGGGCTGCAGCCGACAAGCGCCCACCCAGCCGCGCGCTTTCACGCTGACGCGTGCTTCAAGCGCCGTCGACTCGCACGCCGATGCGCGCATCATGGCGCCGATAAAGGGACGCAAATTGCCACTGAAAGCGAGCTGTCCGTGCACAGGCGGAGCCTCCGCCGCTCGCACGATAAATTCCAGTGTGGTTAAGCGTTCTCGCTCAGCCGGGCGCGCGGATAACGAAATCAGATTAATTTTCGCGCCACTGGCCTGCTCCAAGGCAGCGAAGAGGTCACCGTACGCAGCGTTAACCACTGACACGGCCAAGGCATCAGGGAGGGTATCAAGCAGGTTGGCATCGCAGTAATTCGCTAACAAGGCCTCCAGCGGCCAGTGCGTCAACGCCAGGTAACACGGCTCACCCGCCAGAGAAAGTTGTAAGCAAATGCCATAGTCACTCACCGGGGGCTGCGCCGTTTTATCCCAGGCTAGCGCAAGCGATTCCCCCCCGACGGACACTGAGCCGTGGGTTTCGCAGAGGGCCAAGGTGTTTTGCCAGCGCTTATCGGCCTCCGATACCTGCGGCAGCGTTAAACGTGGATAGCCAGATGCCTCTGCCTCCGGTAACGCTGGGAGTGCGTCTGGTGGTTGCGTGACGAAGGTGGGCATGTCCACATCGGCCGCCGGCAAGGGCACTGTCAAACTCGTTGAGGTCATGTGGCACTGAACATCGGCGCGGCGCGTGTGGCAGCCAGGTGATCCCCCACCACCGCCGCCTGCGTGCGGTTGGTGACACTGAGCTCACGGAAGATCGCCACACAATGCATTTTGACCGTACCTTCGGCCACTTGCAGATTGCGCGCGATTTCTTTGTTCGACTTACCCCGACGAATCAACTCCAGTACCTCAACTTGCCGCGGTGTGAGCTTAATGCCAGCAAACTCATCGGCTTGCGGGGCGGCAGAGCTCTGTGCCATGGCTTGCTGTTCACAGGGACGCGTCAATACAATTTCACCGGCCAGCACGCGTTTGACGGTGTCGCAAACCTTTTTCCAGCCATCGCTGGGAGAAATGCAACCACTGGCGCCTGCAGCAACAGCCTGGCGCACGTCGGCATCAGTACTGAACTGCCCAAACACAACCACGGGTACCTCCGGCAGTTGCGCCTTGATCGGGGCGATGGCCTCCACGCCGTCAAGCAGCACATCGTAACTGGCGAGCACTAAGTCGGGTGTGGCTTCTGCCGCTTGCAATAGACGCCCAGCGTGCGCGACATCCACGGCCTCGATAATCACCGGGCTATCATCAACCTGGCACAAAGCACTGCACAACGCTTCTCTAAAGAAGGTAAATCTGCATATCACCAACGCTTTCATTCAGGGTCTGACATCCTTCCGGTGGGTGCACAAGGCGCATCTCCTTCCTATAACGCAGCAACGCGACAAAGGTTTGCAGACGCGGGTATTGCGTTACGCACCAGCATTCGCCCACGACCGCACAATCCACGGCTCAAGCCATGCACGCACAACTATTGCGGTGGCACTGATTGGCCTCAGGCACGGTTGCAAACTCAGGATGCGACATGCGATGTGCAGGTCGGCCGGGGTTCTGAATGACGGCGGGAACATTTGTTTACAATTAACTGTAAAACGAACATCAGCTTAGTGCGTTTATCTGAATAAGGCCATGAATGAGCCAAGCCATCAAAGGCTCGTCAACACAACGATAATTATGCTGATGGACACACTTGCAACGGCATCCAGAACGGCACAGGCAACGCCTGGGACAGGCGCTTCCAACGCTCCTCAATCGAGGCAGACCCCACCTGCCCTACCGTTGCCCGTGTGCGTGCAAAAAATGCTTACTCCGGCCCGCTTTGCTAGCATAGGCACATTGGAACACACCGGAGTGACAAGTATGTTAACCGAGCTGGACGACGCCAGCCTCATCCGCCGCTACACCCAAGACCAGGACCAGCAAGCCTTTGAAACACTGCTTCGCCGACACTACGACCTGACCTACAACCGCTTCATTAAACACTTGGGCAACCCGGACGATGCTGCGGATTTGGCTCAGCAGTTGTGGCTGCGCGTGTCGGACAATCTCGCCTCGTACCGCGACGAAGGGAAGTTTCCCTCGTTTTTGATGCGCATCGCGTCAAATCTGCTCACGGATTTCTGGCGACGCAAAGGCATTCGCGACAAAACCCTGCGCGACACCGCCAACCCTGAAGAGTTTGAACAGATTGACACCGACAGCGGCTGTGCCATCAAGCAGCTGAGCGAGCAGGAACAGGTCAACCACCTCACGCACACGCTGATCCCTGCGCTACCGAGCGAACAGCGGATGGCATTTTTGCTCAAACACGAGTCTGAATTCTGGGACCCGAATCACCGCCTGGACTGGGATACGCTGGCAACACTCAATGCCACCACGCCCGAGAGCGCCGCTGAGCGCTTTGAAACCTGCCGCAACACCTTGCTACAAGCCATGTATGGCCCAGACAAACCCGAGCCGCCCAGTGGCGACGACTTAGTGCTGTTTATGATCTGGACCCAGGCGCAGCGCAATGACAAGCGCAAGCACTTTACCTGGGATTACTACGCTGATGTTTTGAACATTTCCGCCAACACCTTCAAGACGCGCTACCGTAGCGCCTTGAAGTCATTGTCGGCGGGATTGAAAGAGTACACCGACACGTGACCGCATCCCGTGACG
>DOIU01000323.1 GCA_003511825.1 Gammaproteobacteria bacterium
GCGTACCGCACCAGTGCTCTGCCGAGCGGGTGCTCGCTCAGGGTTTGCAGCGAGCCGGCCAATGCCAGCGTGTCGGCGTGGCCGTCCAGCGGCATAAAACGGCTGACATCCGGCTGGCCGCGCGTGAGCGTGCCGGTCTTGTCAAACACGACCCGCCCGACCTGATCCGCACGCTCCAGCGTCTCGATGTCTTTTATCAGAATACCCGCGCGCGCGGCCACGCCCGTACCTGCCACCAAGGCTGTCGGTGTCGCCAAGCCCAAGGCACACGGACACGCGATCACCAACACCGAGACGGCGGCCATCAGTGCCTCGGCAAAGCTGCCGCCAACCAGCAGCCAAGCAACCAGCGTGATCACGGCAATCCCCATCACCACGGGGACAAACACGGCCGACACCCGGTCCACCAAGCGCTGCACCGGCGCCTTGCCGGACTGTGCGTTCTCCACGATGGCGATGACTTGCGCCAGCAAGGTGTCTTCACCCACGGCGGTGACGCGCACGTCGAGCGCGCCATTGCCGTTCATGGCACCACCGGTCACGGTATCACCCGGCTGACGCAGGACGGGCATGCTCTCACCCGTGACCAGCGATTCATCAATCTCACCCGCCCCGCCCTCTATCCGCCCATCGACCGGGATGCGTTCACCCGGACGCACACGCACGAGATCGCCCAAGACCACCTCGCCCACCGGCACGGTGTGCTCGCCCGCCTCGGTGATCCGGTTGACCGTTTGCGGACGCAAGGCCACCAAGTCACGCAAAGCCGCTGTGGCGCTGTGCTTTGCACGCGCTTCCAACCATTTTCCGAGCAGCACCAGGGTGATCACCACCGCCGCGCTCTCGAAGTAAAAGTGCCCCGCAGTGCCACTGAGCAACATCACCACGCTGTAGGCATAGGCGGCCGTCGTCCCGGTGGCGACCAACACATCCATATTGCCACTCTTGGACCTGATCGCGCGCAAGGCCCCGCGATAGAAGCGCGCACCGATCCAGAACTGCACCGGCGTGGCGAGCAGCCACTCCACCCAGGGTGCAAGAAAGGCCTGTCCGCCGAGCCACATCCACAGCATCTGCAGCACCATCGGTGCGGACAAGACGAACGCAATCGCGCATTGCATGCCCAAGCGGTTCCAAGGCGATGACGCCTCTGCCGGCGTCGCCGGGTCTTCGGCGACCGCAGGTAACTGAGCGCCAAAACCCGCCGCCTCGACAGCCGCGATCAAGCGGTCAGAAGCAATGTCCGGCACCGCCAACACCTCGGCGGAATCGAGGGCGACATTGACGTCGGTATCCAACACGCCCGGTACTGCCGACAAAGCCCGACTTACACCAGCAGCGCACGCGGAACAACTCATACCGCTGATCGAGAGGCGATGGGTGTGGGTGGGGACCTCATAGCCGGATTCGGTCACCGACGACAGGATGCGGCTGGCCGGCAGCGTATCGGGGTGAAAGGTGAGATCGGCGCGACTCAAGGCAAAATTCACCGAGGCGTCTTCAATGCCCGGCAAAGCGCGCAGGGTTTTCTCAAGCCCAGCAGCGCAACCGGCACAGCTCATGCCGGTGACCGTCAGACTGAGTGACTGGGTAGAGCTGTCGGTACTGTCCGTTGAGGGGGGTGCCGCCGCACAACTGCTCATGGTGTTAACCTCCTGGCATCAGACCACGCATAGGCCACACAGAGTATTAACCTTCCACTAGCAGGAAGGTCAAGCGACTATTCCACCACGATCAGGATTTCATCCGAGAACCCCTTGTAAGTGGCCTCAATAAACGCAGTGCCAGTGCCAGTGATGGTCAGCTCGCCTCGCGAGCCGTCATCATCGCTGACCTGGATGGTGGTGTCGCTGGAGGAAATGCGCGACCACTCCGCGTCCTCAGTGACATCAGCTGTCGTGTTATCGGTATTGATCACTCGTAGGAACAGCTCGTAGCCGTCGTCGTTCACGTCCAAGGTGAGCCTGGTTGTCCCCCCGTTGATCTCAACGCGATCAATTTGAGACTGTGCCGTCGTCACATTGGTCGTTGCGGTCAATCCACCACAGTTCGCAATGACTGACGTACTGCCCGCAGCCAGCGCTTCTAAGCTGCCGGGGGCGTCGTCATCAAAGCTTGCCAGTGTCTCATCAGTTACTGACCATCGCGTGGCCGCCGTCGCGTCGCCACTGCTGCCATCTGACCAATTGCCGGTGGTGGTAAATGCCTGCGTCGCGCCGACGGAGACTTGCGCATTCTCCGGCGATACCAGCAGCCCGGCCAAGGTATCTAGCCCGGTGACCTGAACGGTTCCGGTCACGCCGGCTTGCTCGGCCGTGAGGGTCGCGTTACCCGCGGTATGGACGCGCACGGTTGCGCCCGTGCCATTAGCCACTGCACTGGCGACGTCGGCGTCTGACGACGACCAGCTCACATCGCCACTCAGCGGCCGCTCGCTGCCATCGTCAAACCGGCCGGACACGGCAATGTCACCGGTCTGGCATTCATCGAGTTCCAGCGATAACGGGCTGATGATGAATTCAACCAGGTTAGCGGCGTTCACCGTGGTTTCAATCGCGTCAGACAAATGCCCCAAACGCGCTGTGACCATCACCACCCCGTTGGCCTGGGCTGTGGCGAGGCCGTCACCATCAATGCGCACGACGCTGCGGTCTGAACTCGCCCAGTCAACCAATGTGCTGATGTCCTGGTTCACGCCAGCGCGATCCACGCCGGTCGCGGAAAACTGGATGGTTTCACCCGGGTTCACGAGCACGCGCTCAGCCGTTGCGGTGATCTCGACCAAATCGCGCTCAGCCACGTCCTGGGCTTGCAGAAACGCGTCGACATCGCCGTTATTGTTGCAGCCGTGCAGCGATGCCAAGGCCACCACCGCCAATGCCCATCGCTTAAAAATCATACTGAATTGCCGCATGGATACTTTCCGTTTTCATATCGTCTTCAAGGAAGTGGTGGGTGTACGCCAAGCCGATACTCCACGGCGACGTCGGCGTCAGCGCAAGACTCAGCCCCACCCCGAGCGCCGGCCCCGAGAAACGCTCACGCCCCGGGAAGTCGGTGTCATCGATACTACCCTCCAGCTCGAGCCAAGAGTAACCACTCAGTATATGGGCCCGCGCGAGTCGCAACTGTGGAGACTGCCAACGCAGATAAACACCCTGATAGCTGTGAGCGCTGATCGCGAGACCGTCGTTGGTATCCTCACCCGCATCGGCGCCCCAATGCACCTCAGCGGCAATGCCCTCGCGCAACCAAACGCCGGCATTCAGATGCACTTGGCGCGGGAAATAACTCTGCTCATTCAGGTCGACATCAAACACGCCGGCGTTGATCCCCACAAACCCACGAGGCTCGCCTGCGATGGCGGGCGCGCTGATCGGCGTCCCCAGCAGCAAGCCGATCACGGCGCCCACCCAATTGCGTCTCAATTCCATGCCTGTACTATGACCTCGTCACCAAAACTCCGAGAGCAGCCACAATGCCGCTCGACGGCGCAAAGTATAGCTCAGGACAACCCCTCCCGCGCTCACCGCTCGGTAATCCTGGCAGGCAGGTACAAGGCATCGCAGCCTGACGCGATACCAGCTGTGCTGTTATAATGCGGGGTTTTCCTCAGGCTGGAAGCAACCACTATGAACCTCTCTTCCCTGACGGCGGTCTCGCCGGTCGATGGACGCTATGGCAATAAGAC
>DOIU01000488.1 GCA_003511825.1 Gammaproteobacteria bacterium
CGTACCCGAAACCGCCGAAACACAAAACATGATCGGCGCACAAGAGCTCGCCACCATGAAAGCAGGCGCCATCCTGATCAATGCATCACGCGGCACCGTGGTGGACATTGACGCCTTGGCAGCCGCGCTGGAATCTCAGCATATTGGCGGCGCCGCGATTGATGTGTTCCCAACGGAACCAAAATCCAACAGCGAACCCTTTGTCTCGCCCCTGACAACATTTGATAACGTCATCCTCACCCCTCACATCGGCGGTAGCACGAAAGAAGCGCAAGAGAATATTGGGGGCGAAGTCGCCCACAAGCTCGTGCGCTACTCCGATACCGGCACCACCTTATCGGCTAAGAATTTTCCCGAAGTGTCGTTGCCTGAGCACAAAAACACCAGTCGCTTGCTGCACATTCACGAAAACAAGCCGGGTGTGATGACTCAAATCAACGAAGCCTTTGCAAAGGAAAACATCAACATCGCCGCGCAATACCTGCAAACCGCGAATGAAATCGGTTACGTCGTGATCGATATTGACTCCAAAGATCGCGAAGCCGGTATGAAACGACTCAAAGAGATAGACGGGACGATTCGTACCCGCGTCCTCTACGGGTCAAACGCCACAGCATAGCCTCCAGCCCGGTCGCCCAACTCACGGGCGACCGCTGCAGTCATAGACCGCACACGCAGATTAGACCGTCGAATCCTGCGTGGGCGCATCCGTCTGGTCAGCATCACGCTCTCGCGGATTCGAAAGATAATCACCGAGCGCTTGGTCAAAAGCCGCGAGTTCTCTTTGTGCGTGTTGAATGGCGTCGACACACTGCCCGTCCCGTTCGTTAATCGCCTTTTTCTCCTCGCAAGAGGTACTAACCGCAAGCAAGGCACTGGAACCGAATTTTGCAAGCACTTGTTCATGGTGACCAAAGCCGCTCTTTATTGATCGCTGAATCTCTGCAATACGCCCCCAATCTGTTTTTAGCGCAGTCAATAATGCCTGGATACCTGGAAGGCTGTTGTGGATTTTATTGCGTTGTTTCAATAAATCCCACAGATCGTCAAGATGGTCTGTGCAGATTTGGATGTGTTGTTGATATCTCATGACAGAAGTCAGCAGAAAATCCAGTTCGTTCAACCCATCCCTATTGATATCGAAGTCATTGGCGGCTTGTCTTTTTAGACCCAGCAGGCATTTGCTGACCAGCTCGCTATAGAGGTCCAAAGTGACAATAGGTGTTTTGAGATCATGCACCATCTTCGCGCCCATGGAATACAGCGAATCTCCCCTGAGGTCTTCGCTAAGAGGGACCTCTTCATTGACGCTATGCCGACGACAAAACTGCACGACAGCCCCAATAATAGTCTGTTTTTTTAGCGGTTTGACTAAGAACGCCTGCATGCCTGATTGCAGTGCCTTTTCCTCAATTTCTTTACGCGGGTCACCGCTAACACCGATCACCGGGACACGCTGAAGCGTAAGGAACTTTTCACTCATCGAGCGAAACTGCCTGACAAACTCAAACCCATCGGTCCCAGGCATGTTCAAGTCGACGAACACCATGTCATAGGCTTTCTTCCGTAATAACGCGAGCGCCTCGTTCGCGCTATACACGCAGTCAACTTCCAGCGGACATCTCGACAAGTCGTTCAGAACGGCTTTATGATTAATTTCTCCATCATCAATGACGAGCAATCTCTTCCCATGCAGCACTGAGTCCTCGACGTGGTGAACAGAGACAGGCAGTCTCTCTTGAATGCTCTCGACCTCACCTTGCGAACATGGCGGAAACATCATGGTAAACTGCGTATATTCGCCAAGTCGCGACTCGCAAACCATCTTACCGCCGAAAGACTCCACCGTTTTTTTGCAAAACGTTAACCCAAGCCCTGTACCATTTGGATTTTGAAACGTATAAAAACTCGAAAAAACCAACGGTATTCTTTCTTTTTCTATGCCCGGACCAGTATCCTTTACCATAATCTTGTTGTACTGGGCGCCGGACGCAATACTAACAACAATGCTAAAACCAGGGCGATTCGAATAGTAAAGTGCGTTCTTGAGTAGATTAAACAAAACGAAATGCTGTAGCACTGGATCAGCCTGAAAAACGAAATCTTCCTCCACTCTGACGCTAACCATTTCACGTTCGGCGTCGCGCGCATAAACATATTCCGAAAGCGCATCAGAAACCACAGCTTTCGCTGAAATAGGCTTCAGATTCACTTGATGATCATAGTGTCCTTTGATTTGATGCAGAATCGTATCAATAACGTGCAGACCTTTATTGGCCGATGTTTTTGCCATTTCGATCTGATCATGCAAGCGACGCACCTGGCCATTGTCCGAACCACCTATCCAACCTGTATTCGGCCTCTTTCCAAGTTCGTCGATGTGTTCTACTGCCTGTAGCACTTGCTGAAAAGGGGCTCGTACTTCATGTGCAATGCTGCCCGCCAGTGAACACATTGCTTTTTTTTGCTCTTGAAAAAGAGCTGCAAACAAAAGCCCCGTTAGGGTGGTTACGCTTAAGAAGAGATGTAAATTAATGACCAGAATAAAACCCGATTGAACCTCGGCAAACGGACCTTCCGCTAACAACGTATGACGAACAGCCTCACCACCAATGAACAATACCGTTAATGCCACTCCCGATTGCGCAAATCTAAAAGCGCTCCACAATACAATCGGGATAAGTAAATAAGGCAAAGTACGCAACATGCTGTTGACATCTGCCTGGACACTAAATAGGTATTCGGTGACGACGACAGTAACCAAAATAAATACGACAGCTTCCCCTCCCCTCGGTAACCGCATTGTTCTCAGGCGCTCAGTCCATGGCTTATCACTTATGAGCCACAACAGAACAAACGGCAACGTCAATACGGTACTGCCCGCATTGTCGATCACGCCACTTGACCAGAGCTCAAAAGGCGTATCCATGAAGCCAGGCCCCAGTAAAAGCACTGAAAAGCACGCGCTCAGCAAAGAACCTATCACCGCGGTAAACAGAAACGTAACCAGAATCTCTTTCGTGGTGGAGAACGTGAGTGGGTAGGGTAAGAATCGTTTAACGAGCCAAGCGCCAGACAACGTTTGAACAATATTAGCCGCCAGAGCACCTAATATTATCTGCCAACTGTAATCTCCCGTGGCAAACATACCCGCCAAATAGCCAATCGCAAGCACTACGACATAGTGTGGCCAATGACGTTTCGACACCGATATAAAAAAACCAAACGCGATGCCGTTAGCCGGCCAAAAAATAGCAATCGACTCTACCCGACTGGCTAGACCTATCACGACGGCGGCGTAATATAGCAGACCGAAAATCAGTAACGTCGAACAAGTCTCTGTTGATTGCTTACGGCAGAACCTGTCAATCCATTGCCTCATGCTTGCCCGCGAGCCTTCCCGCCATTCGATATCCTGATCATTATCATACAGAAGAAATGAGCGCTCAATGATGCTGCACGCACAACCAACCAGCCTCACTGACGAGGCCGTCTGTTTCCTGCGTCAGGCTGACGGTGTGTTCAGGGGGGGCCGTCGCTCAGGGATAACCGTTATACGGCAACTGCCAATTAGGCGGTACGGTGTCGCGTAAATGCCGCAGCAGCATGTCCACACGGGGTGCACGTGGCCCCGCCGGATACAGCAACGCAATGGGAATGGGCGGCGCTGACCAACCATCCAGTATCGATGTGAACGCCCCCGGTTTGCCGTGGACGTGGCAACGCGCGCACCAGGTCGGCAAAATACCCAGGCCATACCCCAGGGAGATACTGTCTGCCAGCATATGGATGTTTTCTGCCTGGAACCGTGTGTTGCCATGGTCCAGGTAGTAGGACTCGCCACTGGCATGGCTTAATGCCAGGCCACCTTTTTCTTCTGATTTTGCGATCCAGGGGTACGCCAGCAAGTCAGACGGGTGGTCGATCGGCCGCCCGTTAAATGCCGATGTAGCGGCGGCGTATACTTTTCGGCGCCAGCGACCAATGGGCACATAGTGCAGCTTGGTGTCGGGCTCGTGGCCAGTCCACACCCAGAGGTCAATGTGCTCTTCCTCCAAGCTGCGGGCGCAGTGGGAATACTGGATATCTAAAGTGACTTTTGGGTACGTCGCCAGAAACTGGTTCAGAGCCCGGGTGATCCAGCCCCAATTCAAGTCCTGACTGATGCGGATGCGAATGGTGCCGTGGATATCGGTCGAGGTCGCAGCCAGGGCGCGATGCCCTTCGTCGGCCAGATGCAGGATTTGCTCGCAATACTTGGCGTAGCAACGCCCGGCCTCGGTGAGTCGCACGCCGTCGGCGCGACGGTTAATCAAGGCATAGCCGAGCTGCTTCTCCAGCGCTTGCAGCCTCCGGCTCAAGGTGGACTTGGGCCAATCCAGCTCCCGCGCTGCGGTGCTGATACTGCCGTGTTCGATCACCGCATGAAATGCTCGCAGAGCATTGAATTCCGCATCCGTCGCTCCATTTTGCGAACGCGGTGTCTCGCTTTTGTGGCTTGTTGGCACGGGCCCGAATCCCCTATCGTTGCGCATCCGACTCATCAATGGGAATGATATTCATTTTCATTGGGCTGCACAAATCCGTGTGCATCTCACATTAGCTGAGGTTTGTAGAGACTTCCGATCATGAAAGCAATAACTCTGGCAAAAGTCACCCTTATCGCGTCCAATGCGGCCTGTTTCAGCCTGAGTGCCGCCGCCCAGACCGACCCACCCGACGAGCTCAACACGCTCACGGTGACCGGCAGATCCTCCGATCTCCAAGGCGATGTCGACCGCGATGACATTGAGCGCTCACTGGCGACAGACCTTGACGATGCCTTGCGATCACAATCCAACATCCGAATCGGCGGCAGCACCGCAAACACGCAGCGCCTCTACCTGCGCGGCATTGAGGGCAGCAATCTCAGCATCACCGTAGACGGCGCACGGCAGGGCTCGAATCTGTTTCAACACCGTGGCGGCTTGCTGCGCATTGACCCGCAACTGCTCAAAGCCATCAACGTGGACGCCGGGCCCGTCGCGGCAGACGCAGGCGCAGGCGCCCTCGGTGGAGGCGTTCGCCTCGTCACGGTTGACGCCCAAGACTTACAGCAATCAGGACAGACCTTAGGCGGCTTTGTCAAAGGGACGTACGGCACCGCCGACGAACTGAAGCACGGTAGCATCGCCGCCTACGGCCTGATGGGAGAGCACGCCGGCCTGTTGGCGTACTTCTCCACCGCCGACAACGAGGATCTGCGCATCGGCGGCGGCGATGAAGTCCCCAACTCCGCAGGTGAAGACGATAGCTATCTGCTCAAGTTCAGCCTACTGGAAAAAGATGGCCACAGCCTGCGACTCAAGGCCGAGCAGCATAAAAATGCCGGCTTGTATGCCTGGGGCGCCGGTGACCTGCCCACCGAGTTTTACCAGGAGATGTATGCGCAAGGCCGTGCCGGGGGTGAACCCGCGCGTCAAGAACTCCAGCGCGAAAGCTATACGCTGAGTTACGGTTGGAACCCCACCAGCCCCCTCGCCGATGTGTCAGTCTCGGTGTATCGAAATGACAATGAACTGGAAAATTTCACCCACGATACCGTGTATCTGACCGAAGGGTTTGGCGGCGATGTACGCAATGTGCTGCGCTACCGCCTCGGCAACACTCAGCATGCGCTGACAGTCGGTGCGGACTACTTTTCTGACGAAGGTAGCAGCCGATCCGGTGGTACTGACGTCAATAACACCACGGAAAATCTCGGTCTGTACCTGCAAGACCGCATCCGTGGCAACCGCTGGCTGCTCTCATTGGGCGTGCGTCTGGATGACTACGAAACGGACTACGGCCTGCAAACCGTCACCGGCAACGAGGTCTCACCCAATATCAGCGGCGAAGTCACACTCGGTGGCGGCGTTGAGCTTTTTGCAGCCTATGGTGAAGCCGCCCGAGGCGCCAGCACCATTCCCGTCGGCTGGGCCGGTCGCATCACTGACGATGCTGTTATCCAGGGCGGCGACCTGGACGCGGAGCGCGCCCAGCAAACCGAGGGTGGACTGCGCTACCAAGCGCGCAGCGCGTTCCGCGACAACGATCAGCTCGACGTGGAGCTGAAAGTCTTTGACACCCAAATCGAAGACATGATCGCCTTTACCGGCGGCGGTGGGGGCAAGCCAGTCACCGAGTTTTACAACCTGGACGGTGCGTTTTCCTCCACGGGTTACGAAATCAATCTGCGCTGGCAGTACGCACGCTACGAGACTCGGCTCGGCTTCAGCCACACCACGCTGGAGGACAACAACGGTGATCCCGTATCGGTCGTGCGTCGCCTCGGTGCCGCGAGTGGCGACACATTGGTGTGGGACAATCGCTGGATGCTTTCCCAAGCCTTGGACGTCGGCTACACCCTGGTCGCTGTTGGCGCCTTGGACGATCTGCCCGAAGGCGAACCCGACAAACCCGACTATACCACCCATGCCGTGCAACTGGGCTGGCAACCGCCAACCCTTGCTGGGCTGACACTGTCACTGGTCGCGGAGAACCTGCTGGATAAGCAGTACACCGATCACACCACGTTGTCACGCGGGGACATCCGTGGCATTGAAGAAGCAGGACGCAACGTCAAACTCGCAGCGCAATACAGGTTCTGATATGTCTATACACACACGTTATACCCGTCTGGCGATCGGCGTATTGGCCATCGCCTCCATATTGCTTTCAGCACCGGCTGCGAGCGAAGAGCGCCTCGTCATCGCCGACGGGCGCGGTGACTGGGGTGGTCTCGCGCCCTACCTGCACATTCCACGTGGCCCTGGCTACGTCTACACCAGTTTTGTGTTTGACACCCTGCTCTGGAAAGATGAAACCGGCAAGCTCTCACCCGCTTTGGCGCAAGCCTGGCACCATGACGACAGCGGGCTTTGCTATCGCTTCACGATGCGTGAGGATGCCACTTGGCACGATGGTCGTGTACTTGGTGTTGATGACGTCGTCTTCACCATCGCGTATATGCAACAACACCCTTACCGCTTTGTGGACCTCGGCCCCATCGAAAGCGCCCGCCGTTTGTCTGAGCGTGACGCCGAGATCTGCATGCACAAACCCTACGCGCCTTTCTTGACCACAATCGCTGCGTCGCTACCGATCTTGCCCAAACACATCTACCACAAGGTTGAGCAACCTGATCGGTTTCGCACCAGTGAGGCCATGATCGGCAGCGGCCCTTACCGCGTAGACATCTACAACCGCGCACAGGGGCGCTATCGACTGCTGCGCAACGACAACTACTATGGCGGTTCTCCGCGCTACAAGGCCATACACATCGCCAAAATGCAGCCCGATGCTGCACTTGTCGCCCTGCAAAAAGGCGAGGTGGATGTTATGGCCGTCTCACACGACCGCGTGCCGCAATTCATAGAAGCCGGCGTTGCTCTGCAACGTCAGCTGTCTAATCATCCTTATCGGCTGGTGTTTAATCACGGCGGTAGCTTTCGGGAAACCGCGCTGCGCCAAGCGCTGGCCTATGCCATTGATCGGCAAGCGCTATTAGACGTGGTCTACCCCGACCGAGCGATCGTCGCCGCAGTGGGTTATTTCCAAGGCGACGCAGCCACACCTGACCTGGCGCCTTATGCCTATGCGCCGAAAAAAGCCGCAGCCTTATTGCAAGCACAAGGATGGGAACGCCAAACGAACGGACGGTGGCACACCGAAGACGCGCCCGTCACCCTGAGCTTAATCGCCAGCCCCAAGGCCCGCTTATTGGCCGAAGCAGTCGCAGCACAGTTGCACACCTTCGGTATCGAGATCACGCTGCGCCTGGAGCAAGGGCCACAGTTGAGTCAACGACTCAAAAAGCACAACTTTGACCTCG
>DOIU01000159.1 GCA_003511825.1 Gammaproteobacteria bacterium
ACCACCTCAAGCGGTAAAAAAGTCGCCTACGATTTTCTGATCGTCGCCGCTGGTCTCAAGCTTGACTGGGACAGCATCGAAGGCTTTAGCCTCGATCAGGTCGGTAAAAACGGCATCGGCGCTGTGTACGCAGGCCCGGAGTACGCCGCCAAAACCTGGCAAGCCATGGACCTGTTCACCGAGAAAGGCGGTGTCGGCTTATTCACGCGCCCCGCAACGGAGATGAAGTGTGCCGGTGCCCCGCTGAAATACACCTTCCTCACGGACGACTATGCGCGCAAAAAAGGCACCCGCGACAACATTGAAATCCACTACGCGGCTCACGCAAAATCACTGTTCTCCGTCCCTATCGTGAACGAGAAAGTGCGTATGCTGTTCCACGAGCGCGGTGTACAGACCGTGCACAACCATGTGATGAAACGCATTGACCCCGGCAAGCGCATTGCCACATTTGCAACCCCGGAGGGTGATAAGGAACTCGGCTATGACTTTACCAATGTCATTCCGCCCATGCGCGCCCCCGATGTGATTCGCAACTCGCCGCTGCCGTGGGCAGACAAATGGGTGGACCAAGGTTGGGTGGAAGTGGATAAGCACAGTCTGCGTCATCGCCGCTTCCCCGAGATCTTTGCGGTCGGCGATATTGCCGGTGTCCCTAAGGGCAAGACAGCGGCTTCCGTCAAATGGCAAGTGCCTGTGGTTGAAGCGCACCTGCTCGCGACCCTCGAAGGTAAAGAAAGCAACGAACGCTACGACGGCTATACCTCTTGCCCGCTGATCACGCGCATCGGTCGTGCCATGCTGGTGGAGTTCGACTACAACAACAACCTCACGCCGTCATTCCCCGGCATCATCGCGCCGTTGGAAGAACTGTGGATTTCGTGGCTGATGAAAGAAGTCGCCCTCAAAGCCACCTATAACGCCATGTTGCGCGGCAAAGCCTAAGGAGACCCTTCATGAAAGAACTGACGTTTGAAACCCTGATTGCAGTATTTGAAGAAATGTTCGGCCGCGGGCTCTTTTGGGCAATGATTGTGGCTTTCGTGGTGGTTGCCGCCCTCTTTATCGTTGTGGTGATTCGCGACAGTAAAATCGAGGCGCGCCGCCTGGTGCGCGCCGAGCTGTGGGCGCCTGTCGGTGCCGTCATCGGTATCAGTTTCGTCTTTTACATGACCAACTCGGGGCTGGCTGATATCGGTGGGCCCATTGATGCCATCATGCTCATCGCCATCGGCGTTGCCGGTGCCGTGGGCATCACCATCTTGGCGTACATCGTCCAATCCTTCCGGGGTCGAAAAGAGACAGCCTGATCACGACCTAGGTCTGATCGAAGCCTTAACGCCTGTGCGGCAACCGCCGCACAGGCACTGGATTCTCAGCTATCAGGGGGTTCGCGCATTAACACCCAGTGACTCAGCCACGACGCCCCCTGCACAAACTCGCTGCGAAGCTGTATCTCCCGAGCGTCTGCAAGTTGCTCGGGCGTGAAATCCACGTAGACCGGTACAGACTGCCCCAAGGTGCGCACGCGGGTGGTCACGGTGCTATTGGCAGGCAGCAACGTGACGCTCACCTCAACCACATGGGGCCGCCCCTGCGCTGCGCGGACCAACGCACGCACGCGCCCCGTGGGTTGCTGATTGCGATCCAGGGCGATGTGCGCACTCTGTTGCAGACTCGCACGCGTGTCGGCAGGCAAATGCCGCTCGGCAGCAGGCACAAACGGACCGACAATGCGTTGGAACCAAAACACACCAAAGATCATGCTCACCACTAATATGGGCAGGGTTGCCCATTGCGTCCTGCTGGGCGCGCGCGTTCGCAGTCGTTTCCACATCAACCACACACCGCTAATGGACAAGCCGGTGAGCATCAAGGCAAACACAAACCACATCAGTTTGGTCACCAAACCGCCAAAGTAACCAAAGTGCAAGGGGTCAGCGATTTCATTGAGAAACGCCACCCAGCCGATATCCTGAGACCGTTGGACATGGATCACGCTGGCATCCACCGGATCGAGGAACACCCGGTTCGCGCGATCGCGCACCAGAAAACTGCCGGCACGGCCCTGCACTGTCACCGCCTGATTCGCCCTGCCGGCAAAGTAAATCACGCGGGATTGCAGTTCGGGGAACGCGGCTGTGGCGGCGGCCACCAGAGTATCGGCATCCACGTCCGGGATCACCGGGCCAAGACTCGCTGTGCGCGCGTCGCTGAGCCCAGGGCGCATGGGCTCAAACGGCTGCCGGCTCAACTGACCAATAAACTCTGCCAAATACCAGAGGCTGGTGAGAATGATGATGACCATCAACCAGCTCGACCACAAACCGCCGGCCTTGTGTGCATCGCTCACCGCGACGCGTGCGCCTCTATCGGTCCGCAACTTGGTGGCAGCTCTGCGCCACTTGCGGGTCGTCTTCAACCCGGTATACAGCGATATGGCCAAGACAAAGGCCAGCGACGTGACCAAGGGTAAGCCGATAACCTTCGGCAGGAACAAATAGCGATGCAGATCGCGAAAAAATCGCTGCACCGTTAAGGGACGCGTTATCCCTGTGACGTCTCCGTTCCAGGGATTTAGGTGCAAAAAATAGGGTCGGCCATACACGTCGCGCATCCGCGCGCGATAGGCAAAGTAGTCTCCTTTTAAGGCCGACAGAGACACCAAGGTATCATCAGGGCGATACGCCCTTGCCGCCGCCTGCAACTGCCCCCATGAGACCTTCTCTGTCGCCGCGCCACGCGTGACGCGCATATCGTCCTGAAACAGCCAGTCAATCTCGTTGGCAATCACCGCCAATGTGCCGGTCAGCAGCACCAGGGCCATCAACACCGCCAGATGAAAACCGAGCCAAGCATGCAGTGTATAGAGGAATTTGAGCGATGCTTTTTTCGGCGAGCGAGGCTTCATTCAACAGCACATAAAAAAGCACATCTTTGCGCGATCACCCACGAGAAGCAAGTACAAAGAACGTGGCAGACTTGGCGAAGCAAGCCAGCAGCGGTTAATACACCGCTGGCTCACACAGCCTAGAAATGGTGGGTTAGCTGCACAACGATCTCACGCGGTGCCCCTGGGAAGTGGCCCGTGCGCTCAAGAAAACCGCTGACGGCGTATTCTTCGTCGAACAGGTTC
>DOIU01000233.1 GCA_003511825.1 Gammaproteobacteria bacterium
AGACATTGAGGTGCCTGTCTTGATTACCTGGGGCCAACAAGACCCGTTTGCACGTGTTGAAAACGCGGATGTCTTAGCCACTCTTATTCCCCACAGTAAGCGGGTTGTGTTTGACAATGCGTCGCATTTTTCGTCGGAAGATGCCGGGCAGGCGTATGTCGATCTGCTCATTGATTGGGTTGAAGGTGGCTATCAGAGAGAAAAAACGGCTTGAACAGAAACCGCTATTGATCGCAGACCGTCGAACCCAGACGGCTATCCCGGCGATAGATCACACGCATAGGCTGCTCTGTGACGCGGTTTCACAGAGCAGCCTTGTGCGTAAACGCAATATCTGTCCCGACTGTTGCGGTGCGTTTGAGTGAACTGACTTTGCCGTACTGATCTACCAAGCGGTTTTGAGCGTAACCCCGACGGTGCGTGCCGGACCGGCGCGACCAATGTCACCAAGCCCCGGGAATGCAAAGGCGCGAACACCGTATTCTTCGTCAAACAGGTTTTTCGCCCAGAGCGAGACTTGCAGACGCTCGGTTTCGTAACCGACACGCGCATTGACGATCTGATAGTCCTCTTCTTTCAGTGTGTTTTGCACGTCATGGAAGTAATCGCCCGTGCCACGCACACCGGCCCGGGCAAACCAATAATCACCGAGCGTGTAGCGTAAGCCAAGGTTGTAGGTGTAGCGTGGAATAAACGGCGTGCGATTGCCGCCATAGTCGGCGACACCGATGACCTCACCTGTGCTCGGGTCAAACAGGTCATCCGTGTAGTTGTCGAATTCTGCGTGGGTGTAACCGAAGCCGGCTTGGAAACGTAGATTCGTATTGAGCATGGCGGTCATCTCCAGCTCAACGCCCTGGCTGGTGGATTCGCCGGCACTGGTGGTGACCGATTGCGGGTAGAGTTGCTGCTCGATTTGCTGGTCGGTCCAGCGGATAAAGAACAGTGCGCCGGTCACGTCGAGGCGGTTATTGAGCCACGAAGATTTAAAGCCGGCTTCGTAATTCCAAGTGAATTCCGGCTCAAAGAAAATCTCGATATTGGGGTTATTGATACTGGCCAACCGATTGAAACCGCCACTTTTGTAACCGCGTGCGATGGTCGCGTAGGTGGATACATCAGGGTTGACCCTATACGTCAGCGCCAGTTTAGGCAGCCAAGCGTCAAAGTCGGCCTCGTCATCCAGGGCTACGGCAGGGCCAAGAGCGGGATCGGTAAACTGGCGAATGTCAAAATTCTTGGATTCGGTGTCGTAGCGCAGACCGGCCGTCAGTTTGAGTTGCTCATTGACCGGGTAGCCCAGTTGCCCAAAAAAGGCATAGCCATCGCTCTCGGTTTCACTCTCGGTAAAATCTTTGTAGGGCGGTATCTCAAAGTCTGGAAAGCCTTGCCTCAGATCGACAAAGAAGTCTGTCGCATTGGTTTCTTGAAAGATATACACACCCCGAGCCATTCCCAATCCGAGCGCTCGGGTGATGCGAAACGCACCTCCTGACTGACGCGTTGAATGTCGACATCGGTATCCAGACGCATCATATCAGCGGCAGTGAAATCCAAATCGATGGAGTCCACGATTTGTTCATCGGTGTAGGCGGTGATCGCGGTTAGGGTATAGTCGTCGCCCGTGTAATGGATATGGACGCTATTGGCGCTGGCATCCAGGTCGGAAAAGCCCACATAATCCAGATTGACCGTATGGGGGTCGCCGTTGTCATTGTCGATCAAGGCAAAGGAACCATTATTGGCACGCCCGCGTTTAAACTCGCTGACCCACTCCGCTCTCCAGTGTTCTGTCGCCAGCCAATTCAATCGACCCCGTACTGTCAGGTCATCGCGCTCATCGGGCGTGTCGCTGCCGTCAAAGGCATTATCAAACCCGCCGTCAGAGACATCCTGACGTGCAGCCAGGCGCATCAATAGCCTGTCTTTCACCAGCGGGCCACTGACCGCGCCGCCGAGTGACAGGGTATTGAATTCGCCGTAGTCCAGTGACGCTTCGCCTTGCCAGTCTTCGGTCGTCGGTTTGTTAATGACATTGACAACACCGGCCAGGGTGTTGCGGCCGTAGAGCGAACCTTGCGGTCCTTTCAACACCTCAATGCGCTCCACGTCAAACAGGGTTGCATCAAAGGTGCTGTGATAGACGCCGTCCACAAAGAAACCCACGGATTGCTCGCCTTCCATCACCGGCGTGATACCGCGCAAGGCAAAGAATCCCGCAGTGGAGTGATTGCCTGCATCAATCATGTGCATATTAGGCACTTCATTGACGAATCCTTCGGTATCAGTGATGCCCGCATCATCCAGTTGTGCGTCTGAGACCACCGTAATAGCCGCGGGCACATCGCGCGCTTGGCCTTCTCGCTTTTCTGCCGTGACGGTGATGGCGTCAAGTTCGACATGGCGCTGTTCAGCCTTGGCGCTCATTGGCAACAGCATCGCGATAGCGATGCAGAGGGGTGTTTTGTTCATGGGAATTCCCGCAGCAAAAGAGGTGATGGTGCTACAGCCGTTGTCAGGCTGCTTCCCCGAAACGGATTATTTTTTTCGGAAGTTGAACCCTTGTGGCCGAGACACTGCCGTCAGGCGCTCAATCAGTCGGTTGATGCGACGCGGTTTGTTCTTGCCACAAAGTGCGATAGAGCCCGTTCTGTTCCAGTAAGCTGCGGTGGTCACCGTGTTCCACCAATTGGCCTTGGTCCAGCACCAGAATCTGATCGGCATATTGGATTGTGTGCAAACGGTGGGCGATCACGATGACAGTGCGCTGCCCGACCAAGGCTGATATGGCTTGCTGGATTTCGTATTGCGTATCGGGGTCGACGGAAGCGGTCGCCTCGTCGAGCAACAACACCGGGGCGTCGCGCAACAGCGCGCGGGCGATAGACA
>DOIU01000491.1 GCA_003511825.1 Gammaproteobacteria bacterium
TGTATATAAGACGTTTAATTTGAGAACGGTATCAACAGGAATTTGAACAACCCGCCTCGCGCTTGATCGACATAAATTTGACAATACAAATACTGTCACCGCATTTTGACCCACGCAGACTCTTGGTCAATCGTGATATGCATTTTTTTGTAAAGACCTCTATCCACATGCTTAGCTCCCTACATCGAGCACAAAAGCAACCAAATGGTTGCGGATAGAGCTCACTCACGGTAGAGTCATAGGCAACTTGGAGGTTGCTTATGAACACTGACGACGACAAGATCGAGAAAATTGTTGAGTTAAACGCCCCGATTGCCCGGGTATGGCGTGCGCTGACCGACGCTGACGAATTCGGCGAGTGGTTTCGCGTGAAGCTTGATGGCCCTTTTGAGCCAGGGCGCACCTCAACCGGCAAAATGACCTTTCCCGGCTACGAGGGCTATCCGTGGCTGGCGACGGTTGAACGGATGGATCACGAGGCTCTGTTTTCTTTTCGGTGGCACGACTTTGATGAAGCATTGGGTGTGGATGTGCAAGACCAGCCCACCATGTTGGTCGAATTCCGACTGGAAGCGATACCGAGCGGCACCCGGCTCACGATTACCGAATCCGGCTTTTCCTCCCTGCCTGACGCGCGCCGCATCGTCGTGCTGCGCGACAACACCGAGGGCTGGAATATCCAAGCACAACACATCGCCGACTATGTCAGCGCATCAGAGTGAGTTGATTGCCGCCGAGGCGGCACCGATATTTGCAGCGCTCGGCGACACGACGCGTCTGTCCCTGCTGTCGCGACTCAATGATGGTCAACCGCGCTCGGTGGTGCAACTCACCGCCGGTACCGGCTTGACACGCCAAGGTGTGAGAAAGCACCTTGGCGTCTTGGAGGCGGTCGGCTTGGTGATGCGAGAGCGAGTTGGGCGCGAAAGCCGGTTCGTCTATCAGCCAACGGGTATTGAGACGGCGAAACAGCACCTTGAGCGCGCCAGTGCACAATGGGACAACGCCATCGAGCGCTTAAAGCGTCGGCTTGAAGGCGATTGAGGCGGTGGCAATCGCACACGATGTGCGCTGCACCGCGACCCCTTAAAACCAATAAAAATGAATCACTGACCGCAAGGCAATCGCCACTATCGCGCCCCCGATGGCGGGTTTCAGCACCGAGGCAACACGAGCACCTGCGGAGATAATGATGGCCACGCCGGCGATATCAAACGGGCTGATCACAAAGCCGGCAACGCGATTAACGTCGGCGATGGTGATCAAGCCTTGGTCCATAAAGTCAACCGCGACCCCCATCATGGCCGTGCCGCCGGCAATGTACTTGGTGATAAACGGCACCAGCATCGCAGGCGGCAGCTCTAGCCAAATAAACACCGGCGATAACACCTGCTCCAGCACATCAATCACCCCTGAGCTGCGCAAGCTGTTCACCAGCAGCAAGGCCAACACCAGCATGGGAATGGCGCCGACGGCGATATCAAAGGCTTCTTTGCCGGCGCTGTTGATCACTTGCAATAAACCGCGGGTGTCCGACGCCTCGGGATGAGGTGGGTGTGTCGGCATGGTTTCGTTGCGCTCGGGCAGATTGCGCGCAAAGATGTGGTAGGTGCAGGCTGCGCCGATCAGTGCGCACACCATGGACACCAGCATCACGGGCAAGGCGTGCAGCCAGAAGGCCGCCATCGGGAATACAACATTGGCTTGCGCCGCGCCAAACACCATGGCCAGGGTCGCGGCGATGTGCCGCCGCGTGGTGCTGCCCTTGTCCATCATCGCCAGTGTCGCCATGGGCGCGGCAAAACTCACCAGCGTGGTCTGCAGCAAGGCAAACACACCCAGCCCCGGCACGCCCAACGGCAACAAGAACGGCGAGACCCGGTCGACCAGCCTGTCGAGAATGCCGCGCGCTTCCAATAGCCGCATCACGGAAAGCATGACGATCATGATGGGCAGCAATACGAACAAGGCAAGCTCAACACCCGCTCGCCCTGAACGCAGGATAAGATCCGCAAATTCTGTCATGGCAGTTTACGCCGTACGCGCGACGCCGTTCAGACCAGCGATCATCCACTCACCTCGGGGTTTAGCGTATAGGTACCGACGACTGTGTCTTTGGCCAGCACATGCCCTTGCAGCGCCTGCTCAACATCGCGCCCGGTGAACGACCCTGACAAGCCGAGCGACGGCGTGCTCAAGGCGTACACGGTAAAGTGGTAGTGGTGGATAATGCTGTCGTTCCAGGGCGGGCACGGGCCATCGTAGCCACCGTAATCGCCTTCCATGTCCGGATCACCCTCAAACCACGCCGTGTAGTCATTGATACCGGTGATGCCGTAAGGGTGTTGGCCGGGGTCTTTGCCGCCGGGTGTCACGCCAGACGCATCTTGCCCCTGCTCAATGCCGCTGACGTTGGCCGGGATATCCACCAGCACCCAGTGAAAGAAATCAACGCGCGGCAAATCCGCCGGCACGGTTTTACCGGCCTGATTGACATCGTCGCCCACCGACGGTACGTCGGGATCGTGACACAAGATCACGAACGACTGCGTGCCTTCGGGCGCATTGTCCCAGGCGACTCTGGGATTGATATTGTCGCTTAGGGCGACATGGTTGTCGGGATCGTGCTTGCCAAACGCAAACGTCTCAGGAATGGCGGCACCCGCCTCCCAGCCGTCCACGGTGACCACAAAACTGTTTTCCATGATTGTCCTCTCCAAAACGATGCAGTGCCCGACGCGGTCTGCGTCGAGACCCGCAAGTGTAGAGGGGGGCTATCCGTTCGGCAAGCCAGGCACTGCCTTGTCGCCCGCCTATCGGCTGCTATGCTTGTCGAAGATGACTCCGCAACAATCACTGGGTACCCCTTTATGTTTGAAACGATACTGAACTACACACTCTATGACGGGAAAACCGTCGGCGATTATCTGTCGTTGGAGTTTATGGTGGGTGTGGGTGGCTCGATTGTCGGTGCCTTATTGCTGCTGTTTGCGGGTCTGTTTATCGGCGGTTGGCTCGGTCGACGCATCCGAGGCATCGGTAAGCGGTACGCGCACCTGGATGCCACGCTGTTTAATTTCCTTGGCAATATCGCTCGCTATGCGGTGATGGCCTTCACGGTCTTGATCGTGCTGAATACCTTTGGCATTCAGACCACGTCTATCGTCGCGCTGATCGGTGCTGCGGGTCTGGCCATTGGCTTAGCTTTGCAAGGCACACTCTCAAACATTGCCGCGGGTGTGATGATCATTCTCTTTCGGCCGTTCAAGATCGGCGATTTTGTCGAGGTTGCGGGTATGTCGGGTAGCGTGAAGGACATCTCACTCAATTACACCGAGCTCGCCAATCCGTCGAATGTGCAGGTGATCGTGCCGAACTCTGCGGTGTGGGGCAATATCATCACCAATTTCTCCACCAATGATACGCGACGTGCGGAGTGGACGTTTGGCGTCGCCTATGGCGCACCGTTGAACACCGCCGAACGCGTGATCAAAGAGACGATCTTGTCAGACCCCCGCTCGCTGCAGGAGCCTGCGCCTTTTCTGCAGGTGAATAACTTGGGCGATTTCTCGGTGGATTTTCTGGTGCGCGTGTGGGTGAAATCTAGCGATTACTTTCAGTATCAGGCAGACATGAAGCGCAAGGTCAAAGAGGCACTCGACGAGGCGGGCATCGACATCCCCTTCCCGACCCACGCCGTGATCAGCAACGAAGCGACGTAGCGACCGTCGTAATAAAAAACGCCGCAGAATGGACTGCGACGTCGGCGACATCGTGGCTATACCTTCGCATTATTCTGCGTGGCGCTTGCGCTTTTTCTCCATTAGCGTGGCCAATTCTTGCTTTTGCTCGTCGGTCAGGACTTGGCTGATTTGCTGGCGCAGGCTGGAGCGCTCAATGATCATGTCGCGCTTGAGGTCACCGAGTACGGTCGCGTATTGGTTGACGCTGTCGGCGTACGTCGGCTCACTGGGGTCTAACTCACGCAGCGCCTTACGGGTATCGCGCAGGGTTTCGCGCTCGTCTGCCGTGCCTTCACGACTGGTGGTGAGAATCTGCTCAATCTGCGTGCTCTGATCGTCAGTGAGGTCAAGCTTGCGCGTCATTTTCTTTAACAGACGCTCGCCACCGCGCTCACTGCCAACGCTCTCCATGCCGCCCCAAGCACGGTGTTTACCGCCACGATCGCGGCAGCTGTCATCGCCGCTGTCTGACATGGCCGGCACAGCCACTGCCAAGGCTAAGGTGCTGAGGGTGATCGCCACTATGCGTTTTGTGTTCATCTGTGTCTCCATCATTGCGTTGTCTACAGAGCAACATTGCTCTCTGGGTACACAGTATGGCTAGCGCCAGGTCAGCGTGTGCCTAGGGTGTGTAAAGTGTGTGTAAAGACCGGATCAATCAGGGATGGGCAGGACAATACGCATCGCCAAACCGCCGCTCAGGCGATTACTGGCGGTGATGCGCCCGCCGTGCAAGGCAATGATGCGTTGCGCGATGGCTAGGCCCACCCCAACCCCACCGGTGTCAGCCTCACGCGCGTCTTGGGTACGGTAGAAGGCATCAAACAGCCGAGGTAAGGCCTCTTCGGGCACGCCTGGCCCCTCGTCAGCCACCACCACCTCGCAGCCGTCATCGACCACCGACAAGGTCACCGTGACCGCGGATGCATCGGGTGTGTAGCGCATGGCATTGCGCAAGACATTCTCAAAAGCACTGTGCAGGCGCGCGGCATCCGCCTGCAGCATTAACTGCTCGGGCCCGTGGTAGTGCAGCTGCCGTTGATCGCCACTGTGCTCAAACCGCACGTCTTGCATTAATTGATCGAGCAGCGCCACCACATCACAAGGCGCACGCTGCAACGGCTGGCTGCCCGACTCCAGGCGCGTGAGCGTGAGAATCTGGCCAATCAGCGTGTCCAGGCGTTCGATTTCCGCTTGTATGCGCGTGCGCTCGCGGGCATAGGTGTCCCCCGCGCGTTGTTCAATCAGTGACAAGGCCACCTGCATCCGCGCCAGCGGCGAGCGCAGTTCGTGCGACACATCGCGCAACAACCGCGTGTGTGCCGACAGCAAGGCATCCACCTGCTCGGCCATGTGATTGAACTCGCGCGCCAAATCCCCAACCGCATCGCGGCGCCCGGTCATATTGGCTGGCATGCGCGTGTCCAGATCACCGTCGGCAAAGCGTCGGGTAGCTTGTTTGAGTGTGCCCATCGGCCGATTGAACAACCAAGCAATCGCCGCACTACTGATCACAATCCCGAGAAACAAAAAGATCAATCGGCGATCAAACACCGCCCTGTGCTCACCTTTTTTGTGCGGCAACCCGAGCCGAAACTCGGCGACAAAGTGGTATTGCCGATTATCTTGGCCTAACACAGACACCGCATACAAAGGACGAAATCCCGCCCGGTTTTCACGGGGGGATAGAATGGTCGGAAAGTCCGTAATTTGTTCCACCAGTTCAGGCGGTAGTCGTTTGCCCAGCGGGCGCTGCTGATCATCCAGCAAAAATAGCTTATGCCCGCGTGAACGCTGGCGGCGCTCGAACCGCACGACTCCCCGGTGACCTTCAGCGTTGTACGCGGCGATGGCCTTGGCTGCCAGGCGGTAGGTCTGCTCCAGTCGCAGTTTGACAATGGGATGCTCATCCTGCAGCAGGCGTGAAACGCCAAAAGTCGCCGCAAAGACCAGGGCATTGCTCAATAACACAACCCCGAGAATTTTCCAGAACAGGCGGCCCATGCGCGTCAGGCGGCTCAGTCCGCGCCGAGAATGTAGAGGTAGCCGACGCCGCGCACGGTTTTGATCCGCTCCGTGCCGTCGTCACGCCGACCAATCTTTTTGCGCAAATTGCTGATGTGCATATCCAAGCTGCGATCATAGGCCGTGAGCTTGCGCCCCAAGGCACGTTCGCAAAGCGCGTTCTTGCTCAGCACCTCGCCAGCCGCAGCCATCAGGGTGGCGAGGATGTCAAACTCCGTGCTGGTCAGTTCCAGGGGGACGTCATCGCGCGTGACGCGGCGATCGGCGCGCGTAAGCACAATCCCCTCGATGCGCAACGCATTGCGCTCGCCGACTTGTGGCGTCGTACGACGCAAAATGGCGCGCACCCGCGCCACCAGTTCGCGCGGGTTGCAGGGTTTGGGCATGTAGTCGTCTGCGCCCATCTCCAGGCCGACGATGCGGTCAATGTCGTCGCCGCGCGCGGTCAACATCAGCACCGGCGTCTGTTGCTGGGTGCGGATATCGCGCAGCGCGTCAAAGCCGTTCTTCTCCGGCATCATGACGTCGAGGATGATCAGATCAAACGCCTTGCGTTGCGCCTGCACCACCGCCTCAGCGCCATTGACCGCGTGGGTGACCTGAAACCCCTCGGCGACCATGTAATCGCTCAGCAAGTCCGCCAACACGGTATCGTCGTCTGCCAGGAGGATGTCGGTCATGGTGGTGTCTCGTCAGAATCAACGCCCAGTCTAGCGTGCTGCGCGTCAAACCGTGTCGAGCCTCTGTAAAGAAAGCGTCAAGCGCCGTGATGGCAGTCGCACTAAGACGGCGTTAAGGTCACCCGATACGTGTCCTCGCCGAGGGCGATCACGTCGCCTGCGTGAATCTTACGCCGCTTACGACATTCAACCGCGTCGTTCACCCGCACTTGCCCCTCACCGATCAGCCATTTGGCCTCGCCGCCACTGGCGGCGAGACTGGCGAACTTGAGCAGTTTGTAGAGTTCGACCGGTTCGCGATCAATCGACAGTGTTTGCATGTCGTAGACTGGCGTCAGATCTGCGTCTTACCCGGCTCCAGGGCCACGCGCACAATGTGTTTGCCCAGGTTGCGTCCCATGAGCATGCCCTTAAAGGCTTCTGGCGCATTTTGCAAGCCCTCGACCCGGTCTTCGTGATAGACGATATCGCCGTTCTCCATCCAGGCAGTCATGTCATCCAGGAACGCCGCTTCGCGATCCAGGTGGTCTTGGACGATAAAGCCCTGCATCAACACGCGGTTAACGAGCAGGCTGCGCATCAGCAAGGGCACGCGGTCTGGTCCGGGGGGTAGCTCGGTCAGGTTGTAGTAAGCGATACCGCCGCACAGGGGCACGCGTGCGCCGGTATTCAAATGCCCGCACACCGCTTCCAGTACGCGCCCGCCGACGTTTTCAAAATACACATCCACGCCATCCGGGCAGGCGTTGGCCAGCTGTGACAAAAAGCCGTCACTCTTGTAGTTTATGCAATCGTCAAAGCCGAGCTTATTCACCACGTGGTCGCACTTGGTCGGCGTGCCCGCGATACCAATCACACGACAGCCTTGCAGCTTTGCAATCTGCCCGGCGATAGACCCCACCGCACCGGCCGCCGACGACACCACTACCGTATCACCGGACTGGGGTTTACCAATGTCCAGCATGCCCACATAGGCCGCTAACCCCGGCACGCCGGTCACGCCCAGCGCTTGTGACACTGGCTGCTTGCGCGGGTCCAGCTTGCGCAAGCCGGTACCGTCAGACACCGCGTATTCCTGCCAGCCGTTTTCGCTCAAGACAAAGTCATCGACACTGAAGTCAGGGTGATCGGATTGTATGACCTGGCTGACCGTGGCACCGGCCAAGACCTCGCCAATGGCAATCGGCTCAATATACGACTTTCCCTCGTTCATACGACCGCGCACTGACGGATCGAGCGACAGATATAGGGTCTTGAGCAGCAATTCGCCGGCGCCCGGCTGTGGGGCATCCGTCTGAACAAACTTAAAATTGGTGGACTTGGGCAAGCCTAGCGGACGCGTCTCAAGGAGAATCTGTTTATTGCTTTGACTCATACGTTTAGATCCTGGTGTGTATGCATATCGGCGCCTATGATAGCCCAGAATGGCGCCGTGTGCTGGTCTGCAAACGGCCTGTGTAGTGTCAGTGAAAATCGCGCGAGCGCGTGCTCAGTTTGCCCAGCCAGGCGGTGTAGTCGTGAAGCGCATCAGCAATCACATGCACCACCCGCCCTTCGCGCTCAACCCGCCCCTTGACCAGCAATAAACGCCCATGCACAACCGCTTTTTGGTAGCGCGTCGCCACGCGCGACCAGATAATGATATTGCTGTCGCCGAATTCATCCTCCAGGGTAATAAAGATAGTGCCACCGGCATTGGGGTGCTGGCGATTGATCACCAAGCCCACCAGCTGCACCGGTTGGGTGCTGTTCCAACGCGCCAATGCGCGCGATGACACCCAGCCCTCGCGCTCAAACACCGGCCGCAATAGCGCCAGCGGATGTCGGCGTAAGGTCACGCCCGTGTGCGCGTAGTCCGCCACGATATCCGCCGCTTCTGTGGGGACAGGCAAGCGTGCCGCCGCCTCCGTCGGCGACGGTACCGCTGCGAACAAGCCCTGCCCGAACTCGGCGCCCAAGGCCTGCCAACTGGCTTGATGGCGATGACCGGCCAGACTGCGCAGTGCATCCGCAGCGGCCAGGGCCTTGCGCTCTTTATGACTGATGGAGACACGCCGCTGCAAGTCGTCCACATCCGCGAGGCGCTGCTGGTCACGACAGGCGACGATGCGCTGCGCCGTCGCCTCACTCAAGCCCTTGACGCGATGCAAGCCCAGACGAATCGCAGGCTCGCCGTCTGCGCCGGGTGTCAGGCTTGACGCCCAGTCACTGTACGACACATCGGCAGGCAACACCTCCACACCGCAACGACGCGCCTCCTGGATCAGCTGCGCGGGCGCATAAAACCCCATCGGTTGGCTGTTCAGCAAGGCGCAAGTAAACGCGGCGGGATGGTGACACTTCAGCCACGCCGAGACATAGGCAATCAAGGCAAAACTGGCCGAATGCGACTCGGGAAAACCGTATTCCCCAAAGCCTTTAATCTGATTAAAAATCTGCTCGGCAAAGCGCTGCTCATAGCCTCGGCGCAACATGCCATCAATCAATTTCTGCCGAAAGCTCTCCAGCTGTGCCGTGCTGCGCCAGGCACCAATGGCACGCCGGAGTTGATCGGCTTCACCGCCCGAAAAACCCGCCGCCACCATCGCCAGCTCAATCACCTGCTCCTGAAAAATCGGCACGCCCAGCGTGCGCTTCAGCACGGACGCCACTTCTTTACTGGGGTAAGTGACAGGCTCCTCGCCACGCCGGCGACGCAGGTAAGGGTGCACCATATCACCCTGAATTGGCCCGGGCCGCACAATCGCAATCTGGATGACCAGGTCATAGTAATTCGCGGGTTTTAAGCGCGGCAGCATATTCATTTGCGCCCGCGACTCAATCTGAAACACGCCGACGGTCTCGCCTTGCTGGATCATGCGATAGGTTTTGGGGTCTTCCGCGGGGATGCGATCAAAGTGAATATCCAGCTGGCAATAGTGCCGCAGCATCGCCAGGCAGCGGCTGATCGCACTGAGCATGCCGAGCGCCAGGCAATCCACCTTGAGTAAACCGAGCGATTCCAGATCGCGCTTATCCCACTGGATGACGGTGCGATCCTCCATGCTTGCGTTTTCTACCGGCACCAGGCGCGACAGATTATCGCGGGCAATCACAAAGCCGCCGACGTGTTGCGACAAATGCCGCGGAAACCCCAGCAGTTGCGGCACCAGCGTCATCAAGCGTGCAATAACCGGGTTATCAGGCTCAAAACCGGCGTCGCGCAAATGGCTGTCACTGATTGTTTTGTCCCACCAGACCAGGCTGCTGCTTAGGCGACTGATCTGATCTACGCCCAGGCCGAGCGCCTTGCCGACATCGCGTAAGGCGCTCTTGCGCCGGTAGGTGATTAAGGTTGCTGCCAGGGCTGCGCGGTGCCGACCGTACTTGGCATAAATGTACTGCATGACTTCTTCACGCCGCGCGTTGTCAAAATCCACATCGATGTCAGGGGGCTCGTCACGCTCGCGAGAGATAAAGCGCTCAAACAGCATATTGCTGCGTGCCGGATCAACCGCCGTGATATGCAGGCAATAACAGACCACGGAATTCGCCGCCGAGCCGCGGCCCTGGCAAAGAATGCCTTGGCTGCGCGCAAACTGCACCACATCGTATACTGTGAGGAAGAAATGCGCATAACGCAACTCTGCGATCAGGGTTAACTCGTGCTCAATCAGCGTGCGCACTTTCGGTGGCGCTCCCTCTGGCCAGTAGTGCTGCACACCGGATTCGGTCAATTGGCGTAAATAGGCGTCAGCGGTTAAGCCCGGCGGTACTAAATCGTCTGGGTACTCGTAGCGCAACGCGCGCATCGTAAAGTCACACAAACCGGCGATGCGCAGCGTCTCGGCCAGCCATTGCGGTTTGTAGCGCTGCGCCAAGGCTGCGCGCGGGCGCAAGTGGCGCTCGGCATTGGGGTAAAGCGCAAAGCCGGCTTCCCCCAGGGTGGTGTTCAGGCGCACCGCAGTGAGCACGTCTTGCAGCGGCTGGCGACCTCGCCGATGCATATGCACATCGCCACAGGCAACCAATGGCACGCCCGTCTCTGCGCTGATGTCTTCCAGCAGATGCAGACGCTGCGCCTCGTTCGGTAAATACAAGCATTGCACCGCCAACCAACAACACTGGGGGAACTGCGCTTGCAGCGCACGCACCTGCTGCCGATGGGTGTCGTGCCACGCAACAGGCTCGGTAACCGACAACTGCGGGATTAAAATGGCCAGGCAATCCGGCAATCCGCCGTCGAGGTCTGCCATGGTCAGGCAGTAATCGCCCTTTGCCGCGCGGCGACGGCCTCGTGTGATCAGGGCGGAAAGCTGCGCATAGCCTTCACGGTTGGTCGCCAGCAGTACCAGCTTGGGCCCGTCCTGCAGCTGGATTTCACTGCCGATGATCAAATGCAAGCCTGTTTCTTCGGCGGCTTCGTGCGCGCGCACCAGTCCGGCGAAAGAGCATTCGTCCGTCAGCGCCAGTGCTCGGTAGCCCAAGGCATGGGCATGTTCGACCAATTCCTGAGGATGCGAGGCGCCGCGCAAGAAACTGAAGTTACTCACACAATGCAACTCGGCGTATTCAGGCAGGATCGCCGATGCACTCACCCGTGGCTGGGTCACTAGCTGAAGAACCCGTGCACATACCACTGCTGTGGTACGTCCAAATCCCGGTAGACCCACAGCCGCTGTCGCCGTGCGTTTTGCGCAATATAGTAGTCGCGACGCTGCGGTGCCTCGGTCCACCAACCCGATTCGATGCGCTCGGGGCCCGCCAGAAACTGCAGTGGTCCTTGCCAACAAGGCCCGGCCGCCGAGGGCCTTAACACTTGTGGTTCAGGCAACAGCCAGGCGGGTCGCCGTGTATACGGCCAGTCTTGCGCGCGGTACGTCGCTCCTCGATCGGCTGGCTCACGGGCGTGTTCGGGAGCGGCTGTACTGGCGCGCTCCGGTCGGTGGTCCGCCGCACCGGACAGCTGCTGAATCACGTCCGCGCCCAAGCGGGTGTGTACGCGTTCAAGTACGTGCTTAAACGCGGTTTGCGACGCGGCTGTCGGCCCCAATAGGTCTTGGGGTTGCGACGCCAGTGGCAACAGATGCCGCACCTGCAAGCACAGCCCCTCCA
>DOIU01000140.1 GCA_003511825.1 Gammaproteobacteria bacterium
CGCTTATCGACACCTTGGCCGAGAATGCGCCCCTAAACCATTGAAAATCGAATAGCGGGTTCAGAACAATTGCCAGTCGCAGGAAGTTGATGCGAACCGCAGCCGCTTGCCACGGTCCTAAAGGATAAGTCTGAGGCCTGGGGTGTGCGGATCTGGCAAGGATACTGAACCAACTCGGCATGGGTCGTCACACGCGCTTAACACAGCGGATGAAAAATACACGGTAAGCCGCAGTACAGACACTGTCAGGCTGTCAAACACATTGATTTCGAGGGTAAGCATGATCAGGATTCTTCGGGCTAGCAAGGACGATGTGGCTGCGGTATTCGATCTCGACCAAACGGCTTGGAACGCGTCGGGTGATGAAAGCACCATGTACGATGCCTATACTACGTGGCGTGCATGGGTTGCACATGGGGTTGTGATCATCGCGCGCCATGGCGACGACCTGATCGGTGCCAGCCTTGCTTTTTTGAGCACAAACGGGCTTTTCTGCCTGCACAAAGTAGTCACACATCCGGACTGGCAAAAGCCCGCAATCGCCAACCGCTTGCTCGACGCCACGCTGGCCGAAACAGATGCTCTGGAAACAGCGGTGTTTACCGTCCAAAACAAGCATCGTGAACCGACACTGGCCCTATTTCACCAACACGGTTTCTACCCGCTCCCGGAAAAGCGCGAGGACGCCACGCACGCAGAGCTGACAGATGCCGTCATACTCACCCGCCCGTGCCCGAACAAACCGCCTTCTTCCGCAGAGGACTACTTGGCATCGATTTATCGCTAGTACGCCGAGTATTGAGGGCTAACACCGACAGTGCACCACCGGCACAGACATCTCATCACGCGACAAGCCGCCGTGATGCCCAATCATATTGGGCGCCGAGTCGCCAGGCAACGGATCAAAGATCACATGGTGCGCATGCATTAATAAGGCGACATCGCCTATGCGATCGCGGATCCAGGGATGCGCTTCGCCCGTCCCCAATAGCCCTGCCTGCAGCAAAGCGTCGGCGGTGACGGGGGTGGCAATGCCTGCCAACTCAGACTCTGCCGCCTGCATAAAGTCGTGCACAGCCCCCTGCCTGAGGTAAGCAAAGGGCGCGCGAGGTTCACCCGTCAATGATTGGCGCGTCATCACAGCCAAGGCTGGGAAGGCATCGGTAAACAGAAACTGCTGCTCGGGCGGACAATTACCAAAACCGTGATCAGAACACACGATCAGGTCCACTGATTGACCGGCAAGATCAGCCGCCAGATTGGCCACGGCTTCATCGAGCAGATGCATATGGGCGACGGTTGCATCGCTCATGACGCCATGCGCATGCGCGAGATGGTCGTAGTCCGGCCAATAGGCATACACCACACCCCGATCAGTCAAGCCTGACACCGCGCGTCGAATACGCTTGATCATGTCGTTCAGTGACTTATAGGGAATCGTCCGCGCACGTCCCGCAAAATCTCGACTGAAGGCTGAAAAAGCAATGGAGCGCGGCTGTACCTGCACCATCGGCGCACGGATGCGATCAGCGAAAGGGAGCAACCGCGCAAGCTGACGCGGACTCTTGCCGGTGTTTTCATCGTAGACAAAACCTGCCCGAGAGATATACGGCAAGACTGTCACCGTCATCGCGAGCTCGCGTAACCACGTATACCAGCCGGTAAAGCCATGACGCAACGGCGGCTCAGCGCTTAAAAAAGACGGAATCGCCGCCGCCGTCGCACTGGGATACACCGACGTTAAGCGACCGACAAGGTGTTTGTGGAGAAAGCCATCCGGCACGGCACTGGCCAAATGCTCTGCCCCCAAACCGTCAAGCAGCAGCAACACCTGACGACGGCCCAGTCGCGACGCGGGCAGGCAATCAGCCTCGGGCAATGTGCTGTCAGCCCCCTGTGCGCGCAGCAAGGAAGCCATGAGATTGACGATGCCACCACCCGCGTAATCGGGGCGAACGGCCTTGGGTGGCAAGGGGATTGTCATAGCCGCGAGCCTAGCGCAAGGCGCACCCGCACTCAAGCTGCTGACACGGGCTTTTTTCCTTGTCGAGTGTTGATTTTCAGGTGATTGCACCAATAGTAAAAGTAGACACAATCACAATGACATTGAACGACAGGAGAACTGTGATGCATCTGATTCCTCGCACGTCACTGCTCGACATTGACGCCGTTTTTGATAATTTTTTTGCACCGATGGCAAACAAGCCGTCGCTGAACGGGCTCTTCACACCGCGCGTAGATGTGCGCGAAACCGCTAACGGCTATGAAATTTCGGCGGAACTCCCTGGGGTCAAAAAAGAAGACCTCACCGTCGCGGTTGATCAGGGCGTCTTGTCCATTGAGGCAGAATCGCGCTTTGAAAACCAGGAAGAAAAAACCGGCAAACTTGTGCGCCAGGAGCGTCGTTACGGCAAATTTTCCCGCAGTTTCACACTCGGCAGCGGCATTGATGAAAACGCGATCAGCGCGCGCTTTGAAAACGGCGTATTGACCCTGGTGGCCCCTAAGGTCATCGAGCAAACCCCAGAAAAACGTCAGGTCGAAATACACTGACACGTTGAGGTGCACCCTCTGTGCCGGGAGCGATGTTGCGCTCCCGGCCTCACTTGCGCATCCCCACAAATTGCCGCATTATTTCAGCGATAATCCACACCTCGCCGAGACCTAATAATGCAAGCCATAAAACCTCGACGCTCCCTTTTGTACATGCCGGGTTCGAATGCGCGTGCGCTCGAAAAAGCGCGCACGCTCGATGCCGATGTCGTGATCTTTGATCTTGAAGACGCCGTCGCGCCAAGCGCCAAACAGGCGGCACGAGAGACGGTCAGCCATGCGCTGGCACAAGGCCCCTACCCGGCGAGCGAAGTGTTATTGCGGGTGAATGGCTCCGACACGCCATGGGGTTTTGACGATCTCCGGGCTGCCGCCACATTGCCGATCGATGGCGTTGTCCTGCCCAAGGTCGATGATAGCGACCGCTTGCGTCACAATTTGGATACACTGAACAAGGCCG
>DOIU01000163.1 GCA_003511825.1 Gammaproteobacteria bacterium
GGGCTGAGAGGCCGGTTGTGATGGTGTCATGGAGCTGGGTGTTATAGACACCTCTGCAGCATGGTCGGGTCCGCCGTACACCGTCTCAGCGGCAGATTCCGTGTCCGGCGCCTGCTTGGGGATCGCCACGGTCGCCAGTACCGTGGCGTCCTCGGCGACAGGGCTCGGGCTTGCCGGCGGCGTTGATGACTGACGAAGGCCGGCGGTTAGCAAGTCTCGAAAGTCATGCACAGTTTGCGGGCGATTCTCTGGCTCAAACTGCAGTGCCTGGTTAATCGCAAACAAGAAGTCCGACGAATAGTTCCCCGCGTTTTCAAGTTGGTTGGCGGGGATGAGAGGATCTGCTTGCTCCCGAACCACCTTGGTGAAACGGCTCAGACTGTCCGCCGGCAGTTCGCGGGAGATGGCGTAGTACAAGGTGGCACCAATGGCATAGATGTCGGTCCAGGGGCCTTGTCGACCGCCTTCTTCATCCATCTGCTCGTAAGGCGCGTAGCCTTTGGTGAGTATGCGGGTCATGTTTTGGCTTTTGCCGGCCACGTGCTGCCGGGCAGAGCCAAAATCGAGCAGGACGGGGCTGCCATCTTCGCGGATGTAAATATTGGCCGGCTTGATATCGCGATGGATGATGTTGTGCGCGTGCACTTGCTCCAGGCCGGCGAGGATAGCGTCAAACAAACTGACTAAGCGCGCTTCGCTATGGTATTGCGGCGTGCGCAGCATGAGGTCGAGGTTGTTGCCGTGCTCGTACTCCATGACCATATAGGCCGTGTTATTGTCCTCGAACACGCTGTTGACCCGCACGATATTCGGGTGCTTGAACTTGGCGAGAATGCGTGCTTCATCAATAAAACGCGTCAGCCCCCAACGATACATTTCGCCGTCGGTACCGGTTTTGGGGATGACATAGCTGTCTACCTTGCGCTCAGCGATATCCGCAGGCAGGTATTCCTTGATGGCGACCTGTGTTTCGAGATTCGTATCTGTGGCCAAGTAGGTGATACCAAAGCCACCACGCCCGAGAATGGAATCAATCTCGTACCAGAGAAGTTTTGACCCTTTTTTGAGTTGCTCCGACATGTCGTTAGGGATAAAGATCCGTTTTATAGCTTAAGTTATTGATTAATTAGATAATGCTGTGTGCTATAGCTGCGGCGTAAACAGTACCACAATACGGCTACCGGGCGGCAGCCGTAAATTGCTAATTTGTCTGATAGTACCGGTGCATATTCACCAGCAGTGGACGGATTTTTTCATAGCACCCTGGGCGGGAGGCCCAGGATGCGGTGACGGCAGGTGTTCAAAGCCTTCGCAGCAATGCGGTGACCAGCTGCGTCGCGGGTGCGTCAAGACCGAGGCGCTGGCTGCGCGTCAGCACGGCGCCACAGATCGGCTCGATCTCCAGCGGGCGGCCTTTTTCGCGGTCCACCAACATGGACGTTTTGATCGGATCAAACCCTTGGATAAAGCTGAGCATGGCGTCTGCGTCTTCCGTGGTGAGCGTGACGTCGTCAGCGTGCGAGGCGCGCACAGTTTCATGCATCAAGGCGCGCACCACGGGCATAAAATCCGGATGCGTGCTCAGTTCGCGCGTATCGAGCCCCGTGAGGGCTGACAGCGGGTTGACGCCGTTATTGATGATCAGTTTGCGCCACAGCTCGCGGCGGATATCGTCCGTGACCTCCGTCGGGACTTGCGCCGTGCTTAGGGTGGCCTCAAGTGCCGGTAAGCGCTCGGTCGCTGGGCCCTGCTGGGCGGACGATGTGTTAGGCCAGGCACCCATGACGATCTTTCCCGGACCCGTCGCCTCAATCGTTCCCGGCTGGGTGACATGGGCGCCGATGCCCACGGCAAGCGCACCGATCACGCAGTCTTGCCCCAGATGCTCGGCCAGATGGATTTCACTGTCGACGCCATTTTGCGGTGACATCACGGCTGGCGGATGGTTGCAGTCGCGCATCCACGATGCGAGAGCGGTGGCAAACTCGGCGCTGACCTGGGCCTTCACCGCCAGGCAAATAAGATCCAGCTCGTCGGGTCTGTGCGCATCGAGGAAGTCTTCGAATGTCATCGCGGTCACGGGCTGATGAAACTGAAACTCGGGGTGTGACACCGCTAAACCCGAGCGCTGCAGGGCTTCTAAGTGTGCGCCTCGGGCGATCAACAGCGGCTCCAGGCCACTGTTGATCAGGCGTGCCGCATAATAGCCGCCAATCCCGCCGGCGCCCACTATGGAAATTTTCATCACGTTCTCCCCAAGGGTCGCCCTGGTCAGGCTTTGCTGTGATCGACGTTAAGCGAGAATCTTCCCCAATACAAGGTATGGCATGATGTCTTGATCTGTCGGGGACGTCACATTGTCAGCATCAATGGGGCAGGGGACTCGGCAGCCGATCTTATGAGATGGTCGGACTGCGAGTAGAATAAGGCCTGGTCACCGGAGAACACTCATGCTCAGCGAACCGGAATTTACCGTCGGCATCGAGGAGGAGTATATGCTCGTCGATGTTGAATCGCGGGAACTCGCGCGCCACGTGCCCGATAGCTTGTTCGCCGAATGCAGCCGGCAACTGGGCGACCGCGTCGCGCGCGAGTTTATGCAGTGCCAGATCGAAGTCGGCACGGGTGTCTGCCAGACCGTGAGCGAGGCGCAGGCCGAGCTGGTGGAATTGCGCGAAGGTGTCCAGGCCATTGCCCAAAAATACGACCTTGCGTTATTGGCGGCATCGACGCATCCGTTCTCCCGCCCGACTGACCAAGCTCACACCCGTATTAACCGTTACGATCGCCTCGCGGTTGATCTGCAAGCCGTCGTGCGCAGGCTGATGATCTGCGGTATGCATGTGCACGTCGGCGTCAGTGATGATGATTTGCGCATTGAGATGATGGGGCAGGCGACGTATATCCTGCCGCATTTGTTGGCCTTGTCGACATCGTCCCCATTCTGGTACGCCAACAACACCGGCATGAAGAGCTATCGCCTGTCGGTGTGGGATGAAATGCCTCGAACTGGTTTGCCGCCCGTGTTTGAAAGCTATGCCGAGTATCAACGCCACGTGGATGTGTTGGTGAATGTCGGCATCATTGAGGATGCCACCAAGCTGTGGTGGGATATACGCCCAAGCGCCCGCTTTCCAACGCTGGAGGTGCGGATCTCAGACGTGTGTACCCATGTCGCTGATGCGGCTTGCATCACCGCCTTGTATCAGTGCTGGTTACGGATGTTGTATCGCCTGCGGCGCGACAATCAGCGTTGGCGCCGTTATCACACGATGCTGATTGATGAAAACCGCTGGCGCGCTCACCGCTATGGGCTGGACGGTGGCCTTATCGATTTTGGTAAAACAGAAATC
>DOIU01000554.1:0-2988 GCA_003511825.1 Gammaproteobacteria bacterium
AATACCCAGATACCAAGAGGAGCTGTCGTGGAATTATCCGGTGGCGAAATAATCATGCGAGCGTTGAAGGAAGAAGGTGTTCAGCACATCTTCGGTTATCCTGGCGGCGCTGTCTTACATATCTACGATGCCTTGTACCAGCAGGACTATGTCCAGCACGTACTAGTGCGGCACGAGCAAGGCGCCACGCATGCGGCGGATGCCTACGCGCGCGCAACCGGTAAAGCCGGTGTGGTCTTGGTGACGTCCGGGCCTGGCGCGACCAACGCGGTGACGGGGATCGCCACCGCGTTTATGGATTCTGTCCCGATGGTGGTCATCACTGGGCAAGTGCATCGGCACATGATTGGCAGTGATGCCTTTCAGGAAGTCGATTCTGTTGGCATCACTCGCCCCTGCGTGAAACACAATTTCTTGGTGCAGTCCCTCGAAGATCTCGCGCCGACGCTGCGCAAAGCGTTTTACGTGGCAACGAGTGGTCGGCCCGGTCCGGTCGTTGTGGATATCCCGAAAGATATTACCGCGCCCGAGATCAAGATCCCGTTTTCTTACCCACAAGACGTGGCGATGCGCTCTTACAACCCGAATGTGACGGGGCATCCTGGGCAAATTCACAAAGCGGTTGAGCTGCTGTTGACTGCTCGGCGGCCTGTGATTTACACCGGTGGTGGTGTGGTCTGGAGTGAAGCTTCCGAAGAACTGACAGCGCTCACGCAGCTGTTGGGCTACCCCATCACTAATACCCTGATGGGCTTGGGCACCTATCCAGCCACAGATAAACAGTTCTTGGGTATGCTGGGTATGCACGGTACTTACGAAGCCAATATGGCGATGCACGACTGTGACGTGCTGATTGCCATTGGCGCGCGCTTCGATGATCGCGTGACCGGTACGACCAGTGACTTCTGCCCGCATGCGAAAATCATTCACATCGATATAGACCCCGCTTCAATCTCCAAAAACATCCGCGTTGACATCCCCATTGTGGGTGATGTGAAGCATGTCTTGAACGTGATGTTGGAAGCGCTTAAATCCGAAGATCGCCGGGCAAATCCCGAGCACCTCGCCAGCTGGTGGTCACAGATTGACCAATGGCGCGCTGAGAAGTGCCTGGACTACGACCGTGATAGCGATCTGATCAAGCCGCAGTTTGTGGTTGAAAAACTGTGTGAAGTCACCGGGGGCAATGCGTTCGTTGCGTCGGATGTCGGCCAGCACCAGATGTTTGCTGCGCAGTTCTACCAGTTTAACAAGCCGCGACGTTGGCTGAACTCTGGCGGCCTTGGCACGATGGGTTTCGGTCTGCCAGGTGCGATGGGTGCGAAGCTCGCGTTTCCGGATGAAGAGGTCGTCTGTATCACTGGAGAGGCCAGTATCCAGATGTGCATTCAAGAGCTCTCCACCTGCAAGCAATATGATCTGCCGGTCAAGATCGTCAACCTCAACAACCGCTACATGGGCATGGTGCGACAGTGGCAGGAGTTCAGCTACAACAAGCGCTATTCGCATTCGTATGTGGATGCATTGCCTGACTTCGTCAAGCTCGCCGAGTCTTATGGGCACGTCGGTATGGTGATCGATAAGCCGGCGGATGTTGAAGGCGCGCTGCGCGAGGCGTTTGCGATGAAAGACCGATTAGTGTTCATGGATTTCATCACTGACCAGTCAGAGAATGTCTATCCGATGATTGAAGCGGGTAAGGCCCATAACCAAATGCGCATGAAACCTCGGGAGCTGGCCTGATGAGACATATCATTTCCTTGCTGCTGGAAAATGAATCCGGCGCCTTGTCGCGGGTGGCCGGCTTATTCAGCGCACGTGGTTATAACATTGAATCCTTGACGGTGGCGGCGACCAACGACCCGTCGTTGTCGCGAATGACCATCGTGACCAATGGTACGGACCAAATCATCGAGCAAATCACCAAGCAGCTGAATAAACTTGTTGATGTTGTGCGCCTCTCGGATTTGACCGAATCGGCACACATTGAGCGCGAGATGATGCTCATCAAGGTGCGTGCGATTGGCGAAACACGCGAAGAGATCAAACGCGTGTGTGATATTTTCCGTGGCAAAATTATCGATGTTACGGAGACGACCTATGTGGCGGAAATCACCGGCGATGGGGACAAGCTTGATGCGTTTATCCGTGCCGCTGGTGAAGAACGCATTTTAGAAGTTGTGCGCTCCGGTACCTCGGGTATCGCGCGCGGCGAAAAAAGCCTGAAAGTGTAAATTCGAACGACCGGCCGCAACCGGACGTTATCTGGAGACTTAATTTAATGAACGTGTATTACGACAAAGACGCCGATCTATCGATCATTCAGGGAAAAACCGTCACGATTATCGGTTACGGTTCGCAAGGGCACGCCCATGCCAACAACCTCAAGGACTCGGGCGTCAACGTCATCGTGGGTTTACGACCGGGGTCGGCCTCTCAGGCGAAGGCTGAAGCGTCTGGCCTGACAGTGAAGCCGGTCGCCGAAGCGGTTGCCGCTGCAGACATGGTGATGGTGCTCGCACCCGACGAACACCAGGCGACGTTATACAGCGATGCCATTGAACCCAACATCAAGCAGGGCGCTACCCTGGCATTCGCACACGGTTTCAACATCCATTTTGGTCAGGTGTCACCCCGCGAAGACCTTGATGTCGTGATGATTGCTCCTAAAGGCCCGGGGCACTTGGTGCGCTCAACTTACACCGAAGGCGGTGGTGTGCCGACACTGATTGCTATTGCCCAGGATGCGTCTGGCCAAGCGCGCGATATTGCACTGTCATACGCGAGTGCGAATGGTGGCGGCCGTGCCGGTGTTATCGAAACCACGTTTAAAGAAGAAACCGAGACAGATCTGTTTGGCGAGCAAGCGGTCCTCTGCGGTGGCACAACTGAATTGGTTAAAGCGGGTTTTGACACGCTGGTTGAAGCGGGCTACGCGCCTGAGATGGCTTACTTTGAGTGCTTGCACGAGCTTAAACTCATCGTTGA
>DOIU01000554.1:3308-4265 GCA_003511825.1 Gammaproteobacteria bacterium
ACGAGCTTAAACTCATCGTTGACCTGATGTACGAGGGCGGTATCGCCAATATGCGTTACTCCATCTCTAACACCGCTGAATACGGTGACATCAAGACCGGCCCGCGCATTATCACCGATGAAACTCGTGCCGAAATGCGTCGCGTTCTGACCGAAATTCAAGACGGTACCTTCGCGCGAGACTTTATCACTGAAAACCAATCAGGTGCCGCGACCTTGAAGGCGCGTCGTCGCATTGGTCGCGAACACGAGATTGAAGTTGTTGGCGAGAAGCTGCGCGGCATGATGCCTTGGATCGCTGCCTCTGCCAAAGTCGATAAGACGAAAAACTAAGGCGGCATTGCTTAGCGTCACGCCAAGGGGCGGTGAGACTTCTTGTCTTGCCGCCCTTTTTAGGTGACTGCAGTCGAATGATGTCACCGACCCTGAGAGCGCAAGACATTGCGGATTGCCATGCCGGAAGACCCAAGAACAGCACGCATTGAAAAACGCGGCCGCGGTATCTATCTACTGCCCAACCTACTGACCACGTCGGCGTTGTTTGCCGGCTTTTTCGGCATCATCGCCGCTATGGGAGGGCGCTTTTCAGAAGCCGCCATCGCCGTCCTCGTTGCCATGATTCTCGACAGCCTGGATGGTCGCATCGCACGCATGACCCACACCACGAGCGCCTTTGGTGCAGAATATGACAGCATGGCGGACATGGTGTCATTTGGCATTGCGCCTGCGCTCATCGTGTATGAGTGGTCGCTGTCGAGTATGGGCCGCGCTGGTTTTGGCCAGCTCGGCTGGGTTGCCGCATTTTTGTACACCGCTTGTGCCGCGCTGCGCCTGGCGCGTTTTAATGTCCAGCTGGGTGTTACGGATAAGCGGTTTTTCCAAGGGTTGGCCAGCCCCTCAGCGGCGGCGCTGATGATTCTGATGGTGTGGGTGTCGGAAGACGTCGGTGTGTCTGGTG
>DOIU01000225.1 GCA_003511825.1 Gammaproteobacteria bacterium
CCTCTCCCCAAGGTTGTAATATTGTTATGCTCATCCACACCTTGGAAACCAGCAACCACAACAACACGCCCTTGGGCCAAATCCTCGCGGATAGCCTGATCGTCAATACTGCGGATGCGCGCCTTATTGTGTGCATTGTCCGTCAACACGCGCACTTGACCGCCGGTGTAGGACTTTGCCGCTTGCCCAGACTCAATCAGTGCCATGCACAATAAGGCAATAGTGACTTGCTCTCCGGTCGAGACCAGCACATCCAGTTCGCGCGGCTCGGGATCGGCCATCACATTGTGTGCCATCTCTATCAATCGGTTGGTTTCGCCCGACATCGCCGACACCACAACCACAACGTCGTTCCCCGACGCTTTAAGCGCTTTTACACGCTCTGCCACCTTCTGAATACGATCGATACTACCGACGGACGTGCCGCCGTATTTTTGAACAATGAGTGCCATGTCCCCTGAACTTCCAAATCGTTACCGTTGTTATCCGAGTTTTTCTTGCACCCATTGCGCCACACTTGCAAGTGCGGCGTCCAGTGCATCGGGTTGATCCCCACCGGCCATGGCCATATCGGGGCGCCCACCGCCTTTGCCACCGACCTGCGCAGCGACATGGTTGACCAATTCACCGGCCTTGAGCCGATCCGTCAGTGATTTTGCAACTCCCGCAACCAGCTGAACACGCCCCCCATTGACGGCACCCAGTACAACGACGGCGTCTCCCAGCTTATCGCGCATGCGATCCATCATTTCTCGCAGCGCTTTGTTGTCAACATCTTGCAACTTCAAGCACAGCAGCTTCACCCCGGCAACCTCGACCGCTTGATCCAAACCGCGCTCTCCCGCTTGCGCCGCGAGTGACGATTTGATTTTATCGAGTTCGCGCGACTGCTCTCGCTGCGCTTCCATCACCTGCGACAACTTGGTGACAATGCTGTCCTGACCGGTCTTTAGTAAACCTGCGACGGAGGCGAGAGTGGCACGATCATCGGCTGCAGCATCCAACGCGGTCAGCCCCGAAATCGCCTCAACCCGCCGAATACCGGACGCGACGCCCGTCTCGCTACGAATCCGGAACAGGCCAATCTCACCCGTGCGCATGACATGGGTGCCGCCACACAGCTCAACGGAATCAGGCCCCAGCTCAACGACACGCACAATGTCACCGTATTTTTCGCCAAACAATGCCATCGCGCCTTTTTTGAGCGCATCATCCATCGACATCATGTTGACCACGGTCTCATGGTTTGCCAACACTTGCGCATTCACCCAACGCTCAACATCAGCCAGCTCAGCGTCGGTGACAGGCGCGGTGTGAGAGAAGTCAAAGCGCAAATAGTCCGGCGAGACGAGTGAACCGCGCTGTTCAACGTGTGTACCAAGAAACTGGCGCAAGGCCGCGTGCAGCAAGTGCGTGGCGGAGTGGTGGCGAATGATCGCCAGACGACGATCAGCATCCACGTGTGCATCCACGGCATCACCCAAGGCTAAGGCGCCCTCGGTTACCTGGCCGACGTGAGTGAAGGTGGCGCCTGACTTTTGCGTATCCACAACACTGAAAGACGTTGTCTTACCCTGTAACACACCGGTGTCACCCACCTGTCCACCCGATTCGCCGTAAAACGGCGTACTCTCCAGCACCACAACGGCTTGATCACCTGCTTCAATGCGTGACACGGGTTTGCCGTCGATGTAAAGGCCACTGATCGTGGTTTGGGTGTTCAGCTGGTCGTAGCCGCAAAATTGGGTCACTTGGTCACTGGTGATGCGCGTGCTGAGATCAGCGGCAAACTGGTTAGACGATCGGGCGCGCTGTCGCTGAGCATCCATGGCTTTTTCAAAGCCTTCCAGGTCCACCTCAAGGCCACGCTCGCGCGCGATATCGCCGGTCAAGTCCACCGGAAATCCGTAGGTATCGTAGAGCTTAAACAGCACATCGCCCGGAATGACCTTATTACTCAGGTTGGCAATATCCTCGTCCAAGATGCGGATACCGCTGGCGAGGGTGTCATTGAATTTCTGCTCTTCCGCCAGCAAGGTGGACTCTAGGTGTTCTTGGCGGCTGCGCAACTCGGGATAGGCATCACCCATTTCATCCGCTAAGGCACTGACCAAGCGGTAGAAGAAGGGCTCAGTGGCACCCAGCTTGTGGCCATGACGGGCGGCGCGTCGGATGATCCGTCGCAAGACATAACCGCGCCCTTCGTTGGCAGGCACCACCCCGTCACAAATCAGAAACGCACAAGAACGAATGTGATCGGCGATCACCTTCAGCGACGCACTGTCTTGGTCTTCACAACCCGTGAGTGCGGCCGCGCGGCTGATCAAGTTGCGAAAGAGATCGATCTCATAATTGCTGTGTACATCTTGCAGCACCGCTGCGATGCGCTCCAAGCCCATACCTGTATCAACACTCGGCTTGGGCAAAGGCGTAAGCGTGCCGTCGGCAGCCCGGTCATATTGCATAAAAACCAGGTTCCAGATCTCGATATAGCGATCGCCGTCTTCCTCGGGCGTCCCTGGCGGGCCACCGGCGACCTCCGGTCCATGATCATAGAAAATTTCTGAGCAAGGCCCGCAAGGACCCGTATCGCCCATTTGCCAGAAATTATCCTTAGCACCAATGCGTGCGATGCGCTCGACGGGAATGCCAATCTCATTCACCCAAAAATTCCAGGCCTCATCGTCTTCTTCAAAGACGGTGACCCAGAGCTTATCCTTGGGCAGACCAATTTCTTCGGTCAAAAAAGCCCAGGCATAGCGGATGGCATCTTCTTTAAAGTAATCGCCAAAGCTAAAATTCCCGAGCATTTCAAAGAATGTATGATGCCGTGCGGTATAGCCGACGTTTTCCAGATCGTTGTGCTTGCCGCCTGCCCGCACACAACGTTGGCTCGACGTGGCACGCTGATAGTCGCGCTTGTCCATACCGAGGAACACATCCTTGAACTGCACCATACCGGCATTCGTGAACAACAGCGTGTTGTCGTTATTGGGTACTAGGGAACTGGAAGCAACGATGGCGTGCTGGCGCTGCTCGAAAAAAAATAAGAATCGGGAACGTAATTCAGATGTTTTCATCATGGAGGCTGTTGTTATTGTGGGTCCATCCGACGGAGGACCTGGGTTAATCCTGTTCCAGGCTCTGGGCCATCCATTGAGCCAACGCCTGGTCTATGTGTCCTTGATTAAAACCCCGTGAATGCAGATACCGTTTGCATTTCATGGCTTTCTTTTTATTGAAGCTGTCATCAAACTCGCCGAATTTGCGCCCAATGACGGAAACCGCCTGAGCCACCCAATCGACCTCAACGCGGGTCATGATGTCGCGCGCCAGTTCCGACTCAAGCCCGCGATCGCGCAATTCGGCTTTAATCTTGTGCTTGCCGAACCCCTTGTTGATACGTTGTTCCACAAAGAGCTCGGCAAAGCGCTCATCGCTTTGCAGGTTTTCTTGCGCCAAGGTGTCAATGACGCCTTCGACGACGTCAGGCACAAAGCCACGGTCTGTCAGCTTCTGAAACAACTCGCGGCGCGTGTGCTCGCGCCGCGCGAGTAGTTCGACGGCTTTATGCTTGGCAAGCGATCTGTCGGATTCGCTGTCGATCAGGCCTCTACCTCTGTGTCTTGCGCTTCCTGCGCCTCCGGAGCGGCATTCGACACCAGCAGCTTGGCACGCAAACGGCTGTCAATGTCGTTGGCAATATCCGGATGCTCGCGCAGGAAGTTGCGTACGTTTTCTTTGCCTTGACCAATGCGGTCGCCGTTGTAGCTGTACCAGGCACCCGCTTTGTCGACAAAGCCCTGCTTAACGCCGAGATCAATCAATTCACCTTCTCGCGACGAACCTTCGCCGTAGAGGATTTCAAACTCCACCTGTTTAAAAGGTGGCGCCATTTTGTTCTTGACCACTTTCACCCGTGTCTCGTTGCCGACCACTTCATCGCCCTTTTTCACGGCACCGATTCGGCGGATGTCGAGGCGCACAGATGAATAAAACTTCAGTGCGTTACCCCCGGTGGTGGTTTCGGGGTTCCCAAACATCACACCAATCTTCATGCGAATCTGGTTGATAAAAATCACCAGTGTGTTTGAGCGTTTGATATTACCCGTGAGCTTACGCAAGGCTTGCGACATCAGGCGTGCATGCAAGCCGACGTGGGAGTCCCCCATATCGCCCTCGATCTCTGCCTTGGGGGTCAACGCAGCCACCGAGTCAACCACCACGACATCCACGGCACCCGAGCGCACCAGCATATCGGTAATCTCCAGGGCTTGGTCACCCGTGTCGGGCTGAGAAACGAGCAAATCGTCCACATTAATACCGAGCTTCTCGGCATAGACGGGGTCCAGCGCATGCTCCGCATCAACAAACGCCGCCGTGCCGCCCGATTTTTGGCATTCAGCGATGACTTGCAGCGACATCGTCGTCTTACCCGACGACTCCGGGCCATAGATTTCAATGACGCGCCCTTTGGGCAGGCCGCCAATACCGAGCGCAATGTCGAGTGATAAAGAGCCGGTCGAAACGACTTCAATATCGCGCACGGCACTGGCATCTCCCATGCGCATGACGGCACCCTTGCCGAACTGCTTCTCTATCTGCCCAAGCGCTGCAGCCAGCGCCTTTTTGCGATTATTATCCACGTAGTTTTCTCCGTGTTGGTTTTAGCATGCCACACGCAATAAAAGCCGGCAATTATCCCATAAACGCCGACCTGCGCATAGCGGAAACTTCCCTGTCCCCTGCGGGTTTGGCCGCGCAACGGCGCGGCTCATAGCGATAACGCTGTGACTATTGGCAAGCGGGGCTATCAGCCGCTTCGCCGCCGCCAGTTTCGGCAAGGTCATCGCACAGCTTGCCAATTTTTTCGTTGATGGAGACAATCTGGCTGTCACTTTGTGCAATTTTGTCTTGCACTGCATCTAATGCTTTGCTTGATTCTGCAATTTTTTCTTGTAGCTTGGCTAATTCTTCCTGCTGTTGGCTGATTTGCGACTTTATCTCATCGATGCTGAGCTCTTGCGCCCACGCACCACTAGCCATCAGGCATAAGAGACCTGCCAACCCATATTTCATAGTGTTCTCCCGGTAAATGCTGAGATAGTGTCGTCAAGCACCGCCAGCAAACCCGCGATCGCATGTGCGGTAGCTAAGTGCCTAACGGTGTAACGATCGCCTGAAAATTGGCAAGTCATCGAACTTACCGATTGCGCTGTCGCGCGATTGGCCCAGGCAAAACAGACCGTACCTACGGGTTTGGACGCAGTGCCGCCATCCGGCCCTGCAATACCACTGATGGCAACGCTCAACGTCGCATCGCTGTGCTGCAGAGCGCCCAGCGCCATGTGTTCCACCACGGCTTCGCTGACCGCCCCGTCGTTTTCGATTGCCTCCTGCGGGACACCCAGCATGGCTGTCTTGGCGGCGTTGCTATAGGTGACGAAACCACGATCAAACCAACCAGAGCTGCCAGCGATATTCGTTATGGCCGCTGCAACCATACCGCCTGTGCACGATTCGGCGGTTGTGCACACGGCACCTGCCATTGAGGCGGCGTGCGCCAATTGTTGCGCCCAGGCATCCAGCTTGTCGTCTGCGGCCATCATTGCCGTCTCTCGCCACGCGTTGAATGCTCGCATAATTCCAGAAGACAACGGGGGCGTCAATCTCATCCTGACGTCGCACTCGGCTCCTATCCCCCTAAAAATACAGGGGTGCCTACCCGGATACGCGCACAAAGACACACGGTGCTGGCATGAGGTAATTTCTGTAGAATGGGCGGGATGAGCAGCGATAACAGCAAACACACCCCCATGATGCGCCAATACCTCAGCATCAAGTCGGACTATCCCGACATGCTGCTGTTTTACCGTATGGGCGATTTTTACGAGCTTTTTTATGAAGACGCGCAAAAGGCAGCGCATTTACTCGACATTACACTGACCGCTCGCGGTAAATCCGGCGGCTCCCCCATTCCCATGGCGGGCATCCCCTATCACGCTGCCGAGTCCTACCTCGCGCGCCTGATCACGCGGGGCGAATCCGTTGCCATCTGCGAACAAATTGGTGACCCGGCGACCAGCAAAGGGCCTGTCGAGCGCGCTGTCAGCCGCGTTCTGACGCCCGGCACCGTGACTGACGAAGCCTTGTTAAATGAGCGCGACGAAGCGCTGTTGGTGGCAGTGAATGGTGACCATGCGCGCTTTGGTATTGCCGCACTGGACCTCGGCAGCGGCCGCTTTACGCTGCAGGAAGTCGAGTCAGACCAAGCGTTACAAGCCGAAATCGAACGCTTGCGCCCGGCTGAGCTGTTGGTGAGTGAAGACACGTCGCCGCCACCGCATTTGGAGCGCTTTCACCAACGCTCTCGTCCGCCCTGGCACTTTGATACCGCCAGTGGCCGCCGAAACCTGATTGAACACTTCAGCACGACTGACCTGCGCGGCTTCGGCTGCGACACACTCGACGTCGCCATCGGCGCCGCGGGCTGCGTGTTGCACTATGTGAAAGACACGCAACGCTCGGCACTGCCACACATCACAGGCTTGGCAACAGAATTTGCCGGCGACAGTGTGGTGCTGGATGCAGCCACACGCCGCAATTTAGAACTGGAATTCAATCTCGCCGGCGGACGCGAACACACGCTACTCAGCGTGGTGGATAAAACCCGCACCAGCATGGGTGGCCGTAAGCTCAAGCGCTGGCTGAATCGCCCCTTGCGCGATCACGCTGAGCTGCGCGAACGCCAAGCCGCAGTCACCAGCCAGCTGGATAGCGCGGTGCGAGACCCGGTGCGAGATGTGCTGCAGCAGATCGGTGATATAGAGCGAATCGTCACGCGCGTGGCGTTGTTGTCCGCGCGGCCCCGCGACTTGTCGTCGCTGCGCGACAGCCTTGCAGTACTGCCCGATCTGCAAGCCCAGTTGGCCCCACTGGATGACGCTCGCACACGCGCACTCGCCGATGCCATTGGTACGTTTCCTGAGCTGCTCGCGCTGCTGCAACGTGCATTGGTAGAGACGCCACCGGCCTTGATTCGCGATGGCGGCGTCCTCGCCGAAGGCTATGATGAACAACTCGATGAGTGGCGCAACCTCGGTGCCAATGCCGAATCCTACCTGTTGGAGCTGGAGGCACGCGAGCGCGAAGCCACCGGCATCAGTACGCTGAAGGTCGGCTACAACCGCGTGCACGGCTACTACATTGAGATCAGCCGAGCTGCCGCCGAACAAGCCCCCGCGCACTACACCCGGCGGCAGACCCTAAAAGCGGCCGAACGCTTTATTATCCCTGAACTCAAGACCTTTGAAGACAAAGTACTGAGCGCGCGTGAACGGGCACTCAGCCGAGAAAAGCACTTGTACGAGGCCTTGTTAAAAACCATTCTGGAGGACATGCTTGCACTGCGCGACAGTGCCGAGGCCATTGCCCAGCTCGACATTCTTTGCGGCTTTGCCGACGTGGCAGACGCACTCAGCTGGTCATGCCCGACCTTCGTCAAAGAAAACACCTTGCGTTACGAGTCCGGCCGCCACCCCGTCGTTGAGCAACTGCTCACCGAGCCTTTTGTCCCCAATGATCTCATCATGGACGACAAACGCCGCATGCTGCTGATCACCGGCCCAAACATGGGTGGTAAATCGACCTTCATGCGTCAGACGGCGCTGATCGCCCTGCTGGCACATATCGGCAGCTTTGTGCCAGCCAACGCGGTCGAGATTGGGCCCATGGATCGCATCTTTACGCGGATCGGTGCCTCTGATGACCTTGCAGCCGGACAGTCGACCTTTATGGTGGAGATGACCGAGGCGGCCAATATCCTTCACAACGCCACCCGTCACAGTTTGGTACTGATGGATGAAATCGGTCGCGGCACCAGCACCTTTGATGGCTTGTCGCTTGCCTGGGCGTGCGCTGAACACCTGGCCCGTGCCAACAGCGCCTTGTGTTTGTTTGCCACACATTACTTTGAGCTGACAGAACTCGCCGACCAGATCGCCACCATACACAATGTGCATTTGGATGCGATTGAGCATCAGGGCGACATTGTCTTCATGCATCACGTGAAGTCCGGGCCGGCAAACCGCAGCTATGGCCTGCAGGTTGCGCAATTGGCCGGCTTGCCGAAAGCGGTTATCGCCAGTGCCGACGCACGCTTGAGTGAATTGGAAGCGGCACCTGCCAGTCAAGCAACCCCTGCGGCCCAGGCCCAACAGCTGGGTCTGTTTGACGCGCTGCCAAGTGCAACACTGAACCAGTTGCAGGCACTCGAACCCGACGACATGACACCGCGCCAGGCGCTGGAGGCAATTTACGCCTTACAGGAATCACTTGAGCAAGACAGTCGATGAGGCTGGATGCACTGATTCGGGGCCTTTATCATCATGATATCGGGCATGACAGCTCCTGTGCCAACGTGATAGTTTACGCCCATGTATAAATTCAAAAAGGTCGGCCTGATCGTGAAGTTTAACGATGCCGGCATCGCTGACACCCTGGAGCAGGTGTACCGCAAACTCAAGTCTAAAGGTGTCGATCTGCTGCTCGATCACGCCACGCGTGGCTTGCTAGATGATCCCCTAACGGTCGACATTGAAACCATTGGCCGTGAGTGCGATCTGGCCATCGTGATCGGCGGCGATGGCACCTTGCTGCATGCAGCGCGGGAGCTGGTTGACTTCAGAGTGCCGCTGGTCGGTATTAATCGCGGACGCCTCGGTTTTCTGGTTGATGTCTGTCCCGACAAAGGCTTGTCGCTGATTGACGAAATCCTGGAAGGTCACTACCTCTGCGAAGAGCGGTTTATGCTGGAGGCCACCATTGAGCGCGACGGCGAATTGGTCCATCAGTCGTACGCCTTTAATGACGTGGTGCTGCGCATTCGCGACTTACTGCAGATTATGGAGTTTGAGGTCAGCATTGACGGCAGCTTTGT
>DOIU01000068.1 GCA_003511825.1 Gammaproteobacteria bacterium
TGAAGTCTCACGTTAAGGCGCGAGTGCGAACGAGGTCGACGCCGCAGTGAGTGCCTTCGCATCCATCGACAGCGAAGGCGATGTGCGGGAGCTTGTCGATCGTGTGGCAGACGTATTGACCGGCATGCCATCTATTCGCCTGGAGCGGTTGGCGTGGTATCGAACGCCTGCTGACCAGCCATCCCAGCAGTGGCGCAAGCGATTTCATCAGCGACAAGGCTTTCCTTCCACCGAGCGACTGGATGTCTTGGTACGAATTTCTCTCGAGGCAGATGCGCACTATGCGGGTCGACAGCAGCGGCAGAACCGCATTATCCAGGCGTTACGTGATGGCGGCTTTGATGTCAGTGCATTGTCCTCGGAGGCCGACAAGTCGATGCATTCGGGCGCATTGTCAGTGGAGTCCTCGAACGCCCATCAAGCTCAAGTGCTTAATCTCGTGCTCAGTCAGAGGTTTTCCACGCCATCATGATGTTCTCATACCGTCAGCGCATGCCGGTGTTGCTCCTCGTCTTTGGCTTGACCCTGCTTGCAGTTTGCGCGGCTGGGTTCGTGTGGTGGCATCTGCAGATGGTGCGAACGGACTATCTTGCCGAGAAGGCCACCCAGGATCGATTGATGCGAACGCTCACGACGGATACGGAGTCACTGCAAACCTTGCAACAACACTATGCTGCGTTTGCCGGGCTGCCGGCGTCAGCGTCGGCAGAGAAACGGCGGGCGCGTATTCTGGACATCCTCAATGCGCAGGCAAAAGACCATGGCTCTATAGTGCATTATCGCTTCCTTGAGCCTCGTGTGATGCCACTGCATCACAGCGAACGAGCGCATGGCGTTGTTGCAGAAACGCTGGTATTAAAGGGCACTGCCAAACATATGCCGCATATTTACGCCCTGTTTGATCGCCTTGACGCATCTCAAGAGCGATTCGACATTCGAGGTTGTGATGTTGAACGTCCGGATCTTGCCAAGGGTGGGACAACAGCGCTAACGGTGACCTGCATGCTGAGCTGGTATTTCTTGCAACGGAGCGACGACACATGAACCGAATGGGTTTGCTCATCGCAATTGTTTGTGTGCTTGGTTTCACGGAGGAGGGATTGTCTGATGAGACGCCCTTGCAGGGTAAACGTCTGTTTTTTTCGGCGCAGGAGCGCCAACAACGGGATAGGGTGCCAGGGCCGCGTGTCCAAGCGCCAAAGACGGAGCCAATCGCAGCATTTGTACCTGAATTGCGTTATCAAGGGTATCTGTGCAAGCACGGGCGAGGACGAGAGTTTTGGTCTGTCTCCACGCCCAAGCGCATGGTACCCTTTTCGCGGCAGTCACGGAATGACTCCGCCGCGTGTCCTACCAGCGTGACAGCCATGTATGGCAGGGCTGCGCGATTCCAGTATTCACAAGGATGGAAACAGCATGCATCGACGATTGAGATCATTCGGCGAGAATAGGTCACCCGGATCAAGAAGCCGACAAACGGGGGGCGCTGTCTATGCCATCCTCTTGAGCGTGTTGATCGGGGTTGTGCCCGTGTGGATAAGCAGTTCTGCTCCGGTTGCGACGGTTCAGGACAACAGAGCTGTCGAGACTCGCCACCGATTGAAACAAGCACGCGAGAACCTGCTTGCATTATCCGTGCAGTATGCGCACAACTATGGCCCAAGGAGCGCTGGGCCGGGGCACTTGCCTTGCCCAAACCAAGATTTGCCGGATGGGAGTCGCGCCAATGAGGGGCCGTCGCCGCCCTGCGGTGGCGAGTATGCTGTTGGTCGTTTGCCCCGTCTGACCCGGATCACGCACACGAGTAAAACCGTGGAGTACCAGCCCGGGCACTATGGGCATGCGCATGCATTTTGGTATGCGGTGTCTGGCAATTTTGTGAACAACCCCATCAGTCCGCAAACTGTTGTCAATCCAGATACCCAGGCGCGGTTGTGGGTGGATGCCGCGGACGATGTGGTGGCTGTGATCATCGACTCTGGCCCCGCGTTGCCACAGCAAATTGTGTCGCGTCCATCCAGAGCGCATTCGGCTTACCTGGAAGGCGGCAATGCGGATGGCGATGTGCATTTTAGCGTTCAGGCTGATGGCAATGACATGCTGACCTTTATACACAAAGATGATTTGCTCATGCGTGCTTTGCCGAGAGTCTTGGCCCATGTGCGAGACTGGTTGCTCGACTATCGTCTGCAGCATTGCTTGCCGGGTACACAGAGCGGTTGCTTTCCTGCCGCGTCTGCGTCCGCCGATGGGGCGTGTGAGGCCGCGTTGTCAGCAGGCTGGCTGGCGGTGGATGTCGGCAATTGCGAGCGCAGTTTGTTCTCTTCGGGTGTGCTTGAGGGCGTGGCCAATGAACAGCACTGGTTTTTCCGCAACGACTGGGCACGTTTTGTTCGCTACTCGGTCAGTGATGACTGCCTGGGAGATCAGGCTTTCGCTTGTGACCCCAAGATTGGGCCGATCGTTGATGGCCCGCCGTGGGAGGCGCATATCCGTATCATGCTCGCTGACGCTGCGTAGTGTTCAGTGGTTCAAGGAAACATTGGCAGAAGTCCATAGAATAGGCGCTCCAGAACACTTGGCTATGCCAGGCGCGCCAACGTGCACGCCTGTAAACGGTTTCTCACTATCCCTGACAAGTAATCGATAGGTCGGATGTACACGTTTCCTTATAAAAAACGGGGTTTCTCCCTGGTTGAATTAGCGGTGGTCCTCGTTGTCGTCGGGCTGCTGCTGGGTATGATTCTCAAGCCGTTGGGCGCAGGGTTCGATCAGTCCAAACGGCGGCAGGCGTCGCTGCAGCTGACGCACGTTCGCGATGCTGTGGTCGGTTTTGCCGTTGCTCACGGCCGTCTGCCGTGTCCCGCACTCTCGGGTGGCCAAGAAGCTGAGCCTTGTGTGCAAGCGCACGGGTATGTGCCGGCTGCGACGTTGGGTGTCCATGGGAATGTGGATGACAGTGGGCGTCTGCTTGACCCCTGGAATCGTCCTATCCACTTCAGTGTCAGTCTTGCGGATGCACCCGATGTCGGCACAGCGGGGACGCCTGATTTTCTGGATGCCGGTGAACTGCAGCGCGTGGGTATGCGTGACCTGCGGGGTGATCTCCAAGTCTGTCGCCACGCGAATAACCATTGCACGCAGCAGCATTTGCGCGCCAATCAGATCCCAATGGTGGTCTATTCCTTGGGTAAGGATGCCAGTCGATCGGGGGATCAGCTCGAAAACCAGGACGGTGACGGCGTGTTTGCCAGTCGCACCTATTCTGAGGTACCTGGCCAGGAGTTTGACGACATCGTACTGTGGTTGTCTGAGAACATTCTTTTTACGCGCTTGATGGAAGCTGGCGTCCTGCCTTAGCCGCTCACCCCGCTCGATCACCTTGTTGCGGTTTGTGAATCGGGTCACACTTTTTTCCGTGCCCATTGCGGGGTGTGACGCGTATCACATAGTATTGTCACGCATTCTATTTCAACAAGCATGGAGGCTTGATTATGCAACTGCAAAAAGGATTTACCCTCATTGAAATATCCATTGTCCTGGTGATCGTTGGTCTGATTCTAGGCGGCGTCCTGAAAGGGCAGGCCTTGGTTGACAGTGCCCGCGTCCGATCCATCGTCAACGATATCAACGGGATTCGTACCGCCTGGTATGGCTTTCAAGATCGTTTTCATGCTGTGCCGGGAGATTTCCCTGGCGCATCCACCCATATTGACGCGGCCGCACTCGACGGTGACGGGGATGGCATTATCGATTCCAAGCAAGAGATCGCCGGCGTCTGGCAGCATCTCTCTACCACGGGTTTTATTTCAGGCAACTACGACGGCAGCAGCGCGAGTGTCGGCACCCAAGAAGATATTGCTTGCGCAACAAGCACATGCCCGCAAAATCCCTACTACGGGTTTTATAAAATCACTTATGCCAAGAAAGGCAGTGGTGTGGGGCAGGCCAGCAATGAGTTTTATACGGGCGGTAATATTCCCTCATCAGTCCTGTATGAGATTGATAACAAGCTGGATGATGGTCTGCCTGACAAAGGCAGTTTCAGAGTGCATGCTGACACAGCCACGAACTGCACCGCGAACGGCACCTGGAAAGTTGTTGATGAGTACCGGGATTGCGCTGCTGTGTATCTTGATTGAGTCGGTGTCTTAATCCATAGCGCGTTCGTTCCAGCGGGTCGCTCTCACTCCGAGAGCGGTGCCGCTGTGGCTATAGGTCTTTGTCCATATCAAGTTCTTTGATTTTTCGGGTGAGCGTGTTGCGCCCCCATCCGAGCAGCTTGGCGGCTTCTTGGCGTTTGTTTTGGGTTTTTTCCATAGCGCAATTGATGAGAATGCGCTCAAACGCTGGCGTGGCAATGCCCAGTAGATCACTGGCGCCACCCAGGAGTTGTTTGTTGGCCCACTGGCGCAGCTCCACTTCCCAGGCATTGCTTTGTTCTACAACCGTTTCGAGCAAATCGGGTGGCAAGTCATCGACGCTGAGTTCCTGACCGCTGGCCATCACAGTGAGCCATCTCGCCGTGTTCTCTAGCTGGCGCACATTGCCCGGCCAATCGAGCATGCTGAGATAGTTTTCAAACTCGCGCGACGTGGACTTGGGGTCAACTTCCAGTTCAGCAGCTGCACTTTTTAAAAAGTGCCTCAGCAGCAGGGGAATATCTTCACGTCGTTCGCGCAAAGACGGCGCTTTCACGCGGATCACATTGAGTCGGTGATACAAGTCTTCGCGAAAACGTTCTTCCTTGACCAGCTGTTCAAGGTTTTGGTGGGTTGCCGCGATGATGCGGACATCCACGCGAATCGGTGTGTGGCCGCCCACGCGATAAAATTGCCCATCGGCCAGCACGCGCAACAGACGCGTTTGCAAAGACGCAGGCATGTCACCAATTTCATCCAAGAACAGTGTGCCGCCATCCGCTTGCTCAAAACGCCCCACACGCGTTGTTTGCGCACCTGTGAAGGCGCCTTTTTCATGGCCAAAGAGCTCAGATTCCATCAAATCGTGTGGAATAGCCGCCATATTCAGTGCGATAAAAGGTTTGGAGACGCGCGGGCTGTGGCGATGCAGAGCCTTGGCGATAAGCTCTTTACCCGAGCCGGACTCGCCGTTAATCAATACGGCGATATTCGATCGTGACAGACGACCAATCGCACGAAAGACCTCTTGCATCGCCGGAGCTTTACCGATCAGCTCCTTGCCGGCGTTTCCCAACATGTCATTGCTGGCGGCGGGGGTCTTGACCGTATTATTGGTTTTGCAAGCCCGCTCCGTCAGTTGGATCACCTCATCCACGTCAAACGGTTTGGGGATGTACTCGAAGGCGCCGCCTTCATAAGCCGAAACCGCGCTGTCCAGATCAGAGTGCGCGGTCATGATGATGATCGGCATTTGCGGATGCTCTGTCCTGAAATGCTGCAGAAACTGCAAGCCGTCAGTGCCAGGCATACGTACATCGCTGATAATCACATCGGGCAACTGCCCGTCGTACCGTAACGAACGCATGACTTCGTCGGCACTGGAAAAGCAACGGGTCTGCATTGCGGTTTTTTGAAAGGCTTTATCCAGCACCCATCGAATGGATTGATCATCGTCGATGATCCATACCTGTTCAGCTGACATCCTTCACCTCCAGAGGAATTAGGACCGAAAAAACGGTTTGGCCCGGTTGGCTGCGGCATTCGATGATGCCGCCTTGCTGGTTGACCAGCGATTGTGCGATAGAAAGGCCAAGGCCGGTTCCATCGGCGCGCCCCGTTATCATCGGATAAAAAATTGATGCGGAAATTTCTTCAGGGATACCTGGACCATCGTCTTCGATATCCACGATACCCACTAACTTGTGTAATTTGCTGCCGATTGTCACGTAGCGCGCGACCCGCGTCTTGAACAAAATTCGGCCCTGTCCATTCAGTGCCTGTAGCGCATTGCCCGTGATGTTCAAAAAGACCTGAATCATATGATCGCGGTCAGCCGTGAAGTCGGGGATACTCGGGTCGTAGTCGGTCTTCAGCACCACGCCTTCCGGCGCCTCGGCGCGAATCAAGGTGCGCACGTATTCGAGTGCTTCATGGATATTGATCGACGTCGGACGCGGTCGTGTGTGCGGCCCGAGCATGCGGTCAATCAAATTGTGCAGGCGGTCAGCTTCGCGAATGACAATGCTGGTGTACTCCTGCAGTGATTCTTCGTCCAGCTCGCGCTCGAGCAGTTGTGCCGCCCCTCGAATCCCACCCAGCGGGTTCTTGATCTCATGGGCCAAGCCACGCAACAGATTGCGAGAGATCTCCTGCTGAGACAGCAAGGCGTTCTCACGCGCGATTTTGATCTGATGATCAATGCTGTGGATTTCGAGCAGCAGCCCAGGCGGCTCACCCTTGAACAGAAACGTCGAAATCGTACAGTCAATCAAGGTGGGCAGATTCTGTCCGGGGCGCTGCACGCGGACTTCGCGTTCGGTGGTACGTCGCTCGTGAGACAGCACATCCTGCATGCGATCAAGAAATGTGGGCGGAAAGCTGGCAAGTTGCGACAGTGGCAGGCCGACAGCCAAACGCGCGCCGACTGAGAACAAGACTTCTGCTGCGCCGTTAATATACGTGATGCGCAGATCGGCGTTCAGGCAGATGGTTGCAGTCATCTGTTGTTCCTGAACGGCTTCGGCCTCGCAGGCGCAGGTATTAAGAAGCTTTTTCTTCATAGTCACTCTCAGTGCAATTACCAAACCACGCTGAAGTGAACTGAATATGACAAACGCTAATCTAAAAATTCCATATAATTCAGTGGATTATATGGTTGGCGGAGTTCTGTGCTCGATGATGGAGCTACCATTATTGTGCACGTAAAAGTACGAATGCACAATAATGGTGCATTTGTGGCTAAACCATGCTCAGTTGCTGCGGCTGAAGCGCTTGAGGTGGAATTCGACGTTTTTCGCCGTGGCAACCGCTCGTCCTTCGTGGTTGATGACGGCCGCGCTGAGTTGGTGCGTGCCGCGGTCAACGTTCTCGAGTTTCACCGTGTTGGTCGCGCCGTCGCCCACAACCTGTCCATCGAGTTTAATCACCAGCCGGTCTCCTTTTTCGGCAAACAAGCGCGGGGTTAAATGGACGGAAATAACCACCGTCCCCTCGTTGCTGCGCAAGGTCTGCTGATCGGTTGGCTGCAATATTTCCACGCTGCTGTAGTGGACCTGCGGCGTGTTTTCTTTGCGTGTTTGCTTGGCCGTTTGACTGGCGGTTGTACGGGTACTCTTTGGGGTTGTGACGACGTTCAGTTCTGGCAGATCCACTTCCGTGGCGTCTTTTTGTGGGGCAATGTCCGTATAGACGGTCCGACCGTCCTCGTCGGTGGTCTTATAGATCTCTGCCGAGCTGATCATGGGGAACAGCGCGGCGAGCAATAGCAGTCGGTTCATGGTGCGGTTTTCCGGTTAAATGGGGGTTACCCAGAGTCTACCGCTCCAAATAGCAGGATTCGATCCAGAAACCAGAGAGCCCTCGCAAAACGAGGGCTTTCTGCACGCGTCGAGACGCGTTCTGCGCGGATTAGACGCTGTAGTACATGTCAAATTCCACCGGGTGGGTCGTCATGCGCAGGCGCGTGACTTCTTCCATCTTCAGCTCAATATACGCGTCGATCATGTCATCAGAGAAGACATCGCCTGCTTTGAGGAAGTCGCGGTCTTTGTCCAGCGCCTCAAGGGCTTCGTCCATGGAGAAGGCCACTTGTGGGATTTGCGCTTCTTCTTCCGGCGGCAGATCGTAAAGATCTTTGTCCATGGCGTCGCCCGGATGGATCTTGTTTTGAATGCCGTCGAGGCCAGCCATCAGCAAGGCAGAAAAGCACAGATAAGGGTTGCTCGATGCGTCGGGAAAGCGCACTTCGATGCGGCGTGCTTTCGGGCTGGATACCCACGGAATGCGCACGGATGCCGATCGGTTGCGCGCCGAGTAGGCGAGCATCACAGGCGCTTCAAAACCCGGCACCAAACGCTTGTAGCTGTTGGTTGAAGCGTTTGTGAAGGCGTTGACGGCCTTGGCGTGCTTGATCACGCCACCGATGTAGTACAGCGCCATTTCTGACAGGCCACCGTATTCATCACCCGAGAACAGATTCACGCCGTCTTTAGACAGCGACTGATGCACGTGCATGCCGCTGCCATTGTCACCGACGAGCGGCTTGGGCATGAAGGTGGCTGTTTTGCCATACTGATGCGCAACATTGTGGATGACGTACTTCATGATTTGCACGCCGTCAGCCCGCGTGACCAGGGTGTCAAATTTGGTGCCGATCTCGCATTGCCCGGCGGTGCCCACTTCGTGGTGATGCACCTCGGTTTCAACGCCCATCTCTTCCATCACGTTACACATCATGGCGCGCAGGTCGTGCAGCGAGTCAACCGGTGGCACGGGGAAGTACCCACCCTTAACGCCAGGGCGGTGGCCAATGTTGCCGGCGTCGTAGGACTTGCCGGTGTTCCATGCGGCTTCTTCGGAATCAATGTGGTAGTAAGCGCCACCCATATCAGAGCCCCAGCGCACATCGTCAAAGACGAAGAACTCAGGCTCCGGCCCAAAGAAGGCTGTGTCGGCGATGCCGGTTTGCTTCAAGTACTCTTCAGCGCGTACCGCAACAGAGCGGGGGTCACGCTCATAGCCTTGCATCGTTGAGGGTTCAATAATGTTGCAGCGGATGTTCAGCGTGGCGTCTTCGGTAAAGGGGTCAATCACGGCCGTTTCAGCGTCGGGCATGAGAATCATGTCGGAGGCATTGATGCCCTTCCAGCCGGAGATCGAGGAACCGTCGAACATCTTGCCCTCTTCAAACATATCCTCGTCAACTTGCGAGATCGGCAGGGTGACATGTTGCTCCTTGCCGTGTGTGTCGGTAAAACGCAGATCGACATAGCGTATGTCATTGTCTTTAATGGATTTCAGCACGTCACTTGTGGACATTGTGAGTAAGCCTCCGGTTGTGTGAAACATGAGTGTTGGCCGCAAGCAATGTGCTCTTGGCCATGTTGTCGCGATGCCAGGGTATCGATCGCACTATTTTGGTGCATCCGTGGTCTGTTTGCCAGCGTATGGGCATGTGATGCAACACGTAAATGGCTGGAAAACGCGCTATTCTATCAATGAAGCTGCGGCATGCACATGAATTCATACCGTGGTCCGTATTGGTGCCACCGACGTCTTTTCTAATAGGTTGCTGCGCCGAACAGGCGCGCAGGCTATAATTGCGCCTTTTTTTGCGGAATTATTGCGGGAGTTGATGACTGTGTCTTTCGAACCGACGGACGAAAAGATCACGACCTTCCAAGGCATGGTGGCGGCGCTGAAAGATTTCTGGGCGGCCCAGGGATGCGTGGTCCAGGAACCCTATGACATGGAAGTGGGCGCAGGTACGTTCCATACCTCCACATTTTTGCGTGCCATCGGCCCCGAGCCCTGGTACGCCTGCCACACACAGGCATCGCGTCGGCCAACGGATGGGCGCTATGGCGACAACCCCATGCGCAGCCAGCGGTACTACCAGTTTCAAGTGGTGATGAAGCCATCGCCGCTGGACATGCAAGACATCTATCTCGATTCCCTGCGCGCCCTGGGCATAGATCCACTGGTACACGATGTTCGCTTTGTGGAAGACAACTGGGAGTCCCCCACCTTGGGTGCTTGGGGATTGGGCTGGGAGGTTTGGTTAAACGGCATGGAGGTCACTCAGTACACCTATTTTCAGCAGTGTGGCGGTCTGAGCTGCAAGCCCGTGCTCGGTGAACTGGCCTACGGGATTGAGCGCTTGGCCATGTACGTCCAAGGTGTTGAGAGCATCTCGGACCTGCTCTGGGCAAACACGCCCAACGGTCCCGTCACCTACGGCGATATCTACCACCAGAATGAGGTCGAGCAATCGGCTTACAACTTCGAGCATGCCAACGTCGACGAGCTGTTCCATACCTTTGATGTCAGCGAGTCTGAGGCGCATCGCTTGATTGAGTTGGGATTGCCGTTGCCGGCATACGAGCACGTCTTGCGCGGTTCGCACACCTTTAACCTGCTCGATGCGCGACACGCGATCTCCGTCACGGAGCGCCAACGCTACATCTTGCGCGTGCGCACCATGGCACGCGCCGTCGCGGAGGCGTATTACGCATCGCGCGAGAAACTGGGCTTCCCCATGCTGCGTCAGGACGCGGAGGTGGCCCATGGCTGAGCGTGAAGATCTTTTGGTCGAGATCGGTTGTGAAGAATTGCCGGCGGGTTCCGTGCTGGCGTTGGCAGAAAACCTGGGAGAACAATTGCGCCACACGCTGGACGCAGAAGGGTTCGCGCCGGGTGATGTGCAAGTATTTGCCACGCCGCGCCGTATTGCGGCGTTGATCGCGTCCGTCCAGTCACAACAGAATGATCGCGACATTGAACGCCGTGGTCCGGCAGTACAGGCGGCCTTCGACGACACTGGCGCGCCCAAGCCGGCGGCGCTCGGGTTTGCCAAGTCTGTCGGCGTCGCCGTTGAAGACTTGGAACGCCTCAAGACCGACAAAGGCGAATGGCTATATTACAAGCTTGTTCAGCCGGGTCAGCCGCTTGAAGCCCTGCTGCCCAATATGCTGGAGAAGATCATCGCCGCGATGCCAATGCCAAAGCGCATGCGTTGGTCGGATGTTGAGGTCGATTTCTTGCGCCCCGTCCACTGGGTGTTGGTCAAGCACGGTGCCGATACACTGTCGGGTGAGCTGATGGGGCTGCCCTTTGTCGGGCAGACGCGAGGGCACCGCTTTCATGCGCCTGACGCCTTGCCGATTTCGCACGCCACTGAGTACCAAGAGACGCTGCTGGCACAGGGCAAGGTGATTGCCGATTTCCAGCAGCGGCGCGAGCGTGTTGTTGCCGCGGTGAAAGCCGATGCCGACGTCTTCGGCGGCCGTCCGGTCATGGACGAGGACTTGATTGATGAGGTGACCGCACTGGTCGAGTGGCCCGTCGCGGTTACCGGCACCTTTGAGGCCGAGTACCTTGACGTGCCCAAGGAAGCGCTGATTCAGACCATGCAAGAGAACCAGCGCTACTTCCCGCTGCTGTCCGATGATGGCAGCCTCATGGCGGGTTTTATTACGGTATCCAATATTGAGTCGCAGCAACCTGAGATGGTGCGCCACGGCAATGAGCGCGTCGTGCGCCCACGGCTGGCCGATGCCAAGTTCTTCTGGGAAAACGACCTGCGTATCGCCAGATCCGACCTGGGCACCTGGACCGGCGCGCTGGAAAACGTCACCTTCCAGCGGCAACTGGGCAGCCAGGGCGACCGGGTGCGCCGCATCGCCGCGCTGGCCGCCGAGATCGCGCCCCTGGTGGGGGCCGACCCGGAGGAGGCGCGGCGCGCGGCCGAGCTGTGCAAGGCCGATCTCGGCTCGGAAATGGTGTATGAATTCCCCGAGTTGCAGGGGCTGATGGGCCGCTACTACCTTGAGGCGGCGGGAGAGAGCCAGGCAGTCGCGTCGGCGGCGGAGGAGCATTACGCGCCGCTGGGGCCCTCGGACGATGTGCCCACCGCGCCAGTCTCGGTGGCCGTGGCGCTGGCTGACAAGCTCGATCTGCTCACCGGGTTCTGGGCCATCGACGAGAAGCCCACCGGCTCCAAGGATCCCTTCGCCCTTGCGCCGGGCGGCGCTGGGGGTGATCCGGCTGGTGCTGGAGAACGGGTTGAAACTGGAATTGGTGCAGGGGCTGCTGGCCCCGATCAGGGCCAACCGGGCCGCGATGGTCGCCGTCGCGCCGGAGGGCAGCGCCGTGCCCGACCTGTCCGACGAGCGGGTCGAGGCCGAATGCGCGCTGGTGCTGGCCGAGGACCTCCTCGCCTTCTTCCACGGCCGGCTCAAGGTCTTCCTGCGCGACCAGGGGCTGCGCCATGACGTGATCGACGCCTGCATCGCGCGGCCGGGCAGCGACGATCTCAACCGCCTGGTCAAGCGCGCCCGCGCGCTCCAGAAGGTGCTGGGCACCGAGGATGGCGAGAACCTGGTGCAGGGCTTCAAGCGCGCCAACAACATCCTGTCCCAGGCCGAGGCGAAGGACGGGGTGGAATACTCCTTCGGCGCCGATGCGAAATATGCCGAGGCCGAAAGCGAGAAGGCCCTCTTCGCCGCGCTGGAGGCGGCCGAGCCGCGCATCAAAACCGCGCTGGAGGCCGAGGATTTCACGGCCGCCATGTCCGAGACGGCGGGTCTGCGCGCGCCCATCGACGCCTTCTTCGAAGAGGTGCAGGTCAACGCCGAGAACGATGTGCTGCGCCGCAACCGTCTGAACCTGCTGAGCGAGATCCGCCGGGTCTGCACCCAGGTGGCCGATCTGGCGCGGCTCGACGGCTGACACGACGGCCCCGTTTTCTTTGAAAGAAGACGACCGGAGTTTTTCAAAAACTCCGGTGTCCCGGCCGGACAGACGGCGCGAGCGCTTGCCGTGGCGCTTGCCCCTTGCGCCGGGGCGTGCGGGGTCTATGCTGCCTCCCGACGCGAGGTGCCGCAGTGCAGAATAATCCCCATACCACCCTCATCCCCCCCAATGCCCCGCTCGACACCGCCACCCATGGCGGCCGGGCCAAGTGCCTGCAACGGCTGCTGCGGCTGGGCATGCCGCTGCCGACCACCGTGGCGCTCAGCTTCGACACGGTGCACGAGATCGCCGCCGGCCACCTGCCCGACATGGACAGCCTGTTGAACGATTTCGACGACCAGCCGCTGGTCAGCGTGCGCCCCTCCAGCGAAGACCCGGACTGGGGCGGGCCCGGCGCCATTCTCAATATCGGCATGAACGACGCCCGCCACAAGGCACTCTGCGACAGCATCGGGCGCGAGGCCGCGACCGAGCTCTACCGCCGCTTCGTGCAATCCTACGCGGTGCACGTGGCCCGGCTCGATCCCGATCTGTTCGACGCGGTCGAGGACGAGGGCGTGCCCGGTCTGCGCGCCTCGCTCGCGGCCTACGAGGGCGAGGCCGAGGAGCCCTTCCCCCAGGACCGGGGCGAGCAATTGACCGCCGTGCTGCAATCCATGGCGCGGGCCTGGGACGGGACCACGGCACGGCTTCTGCGCCAGGCCAGGGGCGCGCCCGCCGACGCGGGGCTGGGGCTCGTGGTGCAGGAGATGATCCCCGGCCTTGGCCAGGACGAATGCGGCTCGGGCGTGTTGCAGCTGATCGACCCGGTGACAGGCCAGCGCCAGATCACCGGCCGCTATCTCAGCCAGAGCCAGAGCCAGGGGCGCGAGGCGTTGGGGGCGGGGAGCGCGGCGCTCTATCTCGAACGCGACCCGCGCGGCCCCTCGCTGGAAGAGACCGCGCCCGAGGTCTTTGCCCGGCTCANNACCCCCGCCACGCCGCCATGTGCGTCAGCCACGGACCAGAGGCCGCCACCGCGCTCTATCTGCGCTTTATCCAGGCCTATGCCGTGCATGTGGCCCGGCTCGACCCGGACATGTTCGACCTGCCCGGCGGCGCCTCGCCCGAGGCCCTCAAAGAGGCGCTGTCCAACTATCACGAGGACACCGGCGAAGAATTTCCGCAGGATCCCGGCCAGCAGCTGGCCGAGGTGCTGCGTTCGATGGCGCGCGCCTGGGAGGGCACCACCGCGCGGCTCTTGCGCCAGGCCAAGGGCGCGCCGGCCGATGCCGGGCTGGGCCTGGTGGTGCAGGAAATGGCGCTGGGCGTGGGCGCGCCCGAATCCGGATCGGGCGTGATCCAGTTCGTCGACGGCGTCACCGGCCAGCCGCAGATCACCGGCCGCTATCTCA
>DOIU01000547.1 GCA_003511825.1 Gammaproteobacteria bacterium
GCAGCACTGCCTTGTCTAGAGACACTTGTGACCGATCCCGTTGGGCGAGGGCGGCATTATAGGCAGCGCGGCGTGCATCCCGCGTAGCGCGATAGGTTTCGAATTCGTTTTGGGAAATCAGCTGCCGCTCAAAGATTTTTTGTGCACGCGTGAATTCCCGCTCCGCTTGTTCCATGGCCGTTCGCGCTTCAATCACCTGGGCGAGTACGGCCTGTTGCTCGGCAGTTTGCGTGCGTGTGTCAATGCGCATCAGCAGATCACCTGGCGCATTGTCTCGGGGGCCGCGCACCTGCGTGCCCTCGCGGATCAATTGGCCGTCGACGCTCCCCAGCTCGGTGACAATGCCCGCTGTCTCGAGCTGCAAATACTCTCTGCGTGCCGCTTGCACGGTACCTTCTGCAAAGGCCCATTCTGTCAGCGCGTGTCGGCTCACTTCAGCGACCCGCACCTTGGTGGCTTTGGGGGATGGGGCGGCGAGCGTTTGCTCGGCTTGCAGTGTCGTCATACGCCAGAAGGACAGAGGCGCAATCAACAGGACAAGCACGGCGATGATCCTATAGCTACGACGAGGGAGCGATGGCGTGTTCATGGATACGGTAAACCTCATGCCAGTGTTGGAAGAGAATCTGAGCCTGACCCAGCGATACAGCTGTGCTGTTTTAGCAGCGCACAGCGGCAGGTCTTCGACTTGATTATTAATAAACATACATGCATGTTTATTAATAATCAAGACATCGTTGATACCAGCAGGTAAGTTACAGTGTCTTGCTGTTGTACTGACGCAGATGAACGGGCGCCAACGTTATGCCATCGTGCTGATGAGGTCGAAAATGCCTCATACAATAAGCAGCGAGCATTTACGCTGCCGAAGGCGCTTGATTGATACGCGCCGTAATCTCCGATAAGCGCGTGAGCGATTGCAAGGTCATGGGCAGCACCAGAGCACTCTCGACAAAGTCCCATGAGTAGGTGACAATCGCAAAGACTTTGCCTGCAGTGATCCCGATCTCCTGTGTCGCAAACCAGAGATTGAACATCACCATGGCGAGCAAAACGGTAAAGATCACGCCGTAGACCAGTCCTTCGGTGTCTGAGATGCGCACTTCCGATCGTCGCAGCGACAGCAAATGCGCGATCAATCTCCGCAACGAACCGCTGTTGAGGACGCCGACCTGTTTATCGGTTTGGGCATTCAGCGCCTCGTTCAGACGAAAAAATCGGCGATGCGCCAGCGCATAAATCAGCAATACCGCCACCAGCGCAACCGCCACCGATACCGCCAAGGCAGCGTGAAATGTCGCCAGTATCACGATGGCGGCGATCACGCGTAGTATCGCTGTCATGCTCTCCGGCGCTTCGATTTCAAGGAAATCCACCAGCTCCCGCCCCATGCCTAAACGTGCATTGAGTTGCGACACCGGCAGTGCCTGTGAGCGACTGACCAGGGCTTTCCCCAACGCCACCCGCATCAAACCATAGGCGCGCGTGTCATAGAGTCTGCGCAGTGTACCGAGGACGATCAGGGTGAACAGCACACCGCCCAGGTGCCAAAAGGGCGTGATGTCCTTGGCCAAGAGACCGTCAATTGCCTCACCGATCAGCAGGGGAATCAGGGCTAATAGGCCCACCTCAGCAAGTGTTAATACCCACGTCACGCCAACTTGAGGCCAGAAGGCCGCCAACAAACCGCGCAGTGTCAGAGTTTGGCCGTCCATCAGCGATGCACGACGCAGCAGAATAGATTTCATAAAGACAGTTCCAGGCTTGCTTGATCAGTATCGACAGGCTCGCGACGTCGCCATCATGGCTTCGGCTGCAGCCTGTTGAATCACCTAATTTTTTATATATAATCATATCGTACTATTTATTTTTCAAGTCCTATTGGCAAGAGAGGAGGGGTATCCGTGTTTTCGGAAAACCTGTGGCAGTGGGTGGGCGTTGCCTTGGTGGTATGGCTGGCGTGGGATCTCTATCAGGGCAGCACCTGGATTCACCGTGCAGTCTTTCGACGTCAGGAGCCTGTTTTGTACTGGGTATTGATGGCTGTCTGGGCAATGATCGCCGTAATGCTGTTATTCAATACAGGCTGAACAGCGGGTGTATACTGCTTGTGAGCAACCTGCGAACTTTGGCAACAAACGCTGATCAAACATACCATGATGAAATACCTACTTACCGTTCTGGCCTTGAGCCTCTCCCTCGCCGCACTCGCGAATGACGATGCCTCACCATCGGTGACCTTAGCTTACGGGGATGTGGAAACATTCCGTGACTTTGAATACGCCGGCCGCTCCGAAAAAAAGACGGCTCCCACGTTCACGCGGGAATTGACGCAGTTTTTCAGTCGCGTTGCACCTCGTTACCTCAGTGATCACACCTTGGAGATCACGTTTACCGACATCGACTTGGCCGGTGAAATCCAACCTTGGCGTAGCTTCAGTAACCCCGACATCCGCTTCGTGAAGTCTATCTATCCGCCACGCGCTGAGTTCAGCTACGTCTTACGTGGACCAGACGGCGAGATCGCTGCGCAGGGCGATACCAAGCTGGTCGACTTAGCCTTTAACTTTGGGGTACATGCGCGCGCAAGCAGCGAGCCTTTCTATTACGAGCAAGAGATGCTGCGCGAGTGGCTGCGTGAAGACATCAGCCCGTTGGTAAAGACGCCCGGCGATAGCTCACAATAAGACAGCTCTGACACTGCATCGCGTCGATGCGTCGACTTAGGTTTGCAGTGTTCGCAATAAACGTAGGGCTGCGCGACGCGCGCTTTGGCGGTAGTTGTCGTCCAGCCCTAATGGCTCAATGGCGTCGGTGTTGAAGTAAATGCCGATAATCCCCATCGCCACGTCTCGACAATCTTCGGGCTCCGCAGAAGGGTATTCCGAGACCACGATCCTGTAAAACTGATCGGCAATGTCGTCAAACCAGCCTAGCAAGTGTTTACGGACCTTTGGATAACGCGGTGCGGCTGCGATCAACGCCTCTAATGCAAGCACGGCCTCCGCATTACTGGCATAGCTTGGCTCAAAAAGCCAATCAATCAACGTGGTTGCGGCACGTTCACGCGGCAATTGTTGCACGGTTTCTCGCACATCCAGGGTGAAATGGTCGGCGAGCCGCTTGGCGAGGCCATTGATCAGCTCATCGCGGTTG
>DOIU01000345.1 GCA_003511825.1 Gammaproteobacteria bacterium
ATTGCCGATTGCGATCGCTTCCAGGGCCGCCAAGACAGCGACTTGGCAGCGTTCGACGTCGCTGAATTGCAGCACTTGGATGCAGGCAGCTGGTTCTATCGCGAAGACCCGTTCGAGCAAATCGCCGCAGGGCGCGTCACCTCGCCACCTGCCAGCGATCAACACCAACCTATCCCGATACTCGCTGAGGCGCTCAAGGTCATTGCTGACATTGGCGTGATGGTGAATATTGAGCTGAAGTGCTTAAGCACAGACGCCGACGACAGTCTTGATCGCGTTGTCAACGACATCCAGGCCGCCGGGCTCGTCCAGGGCAGCCTCGTCTCTGCATTTGATCACTCGATTTTACGCCAGCTGAAGGTCCGCTATCCGGCACTCGCCACAGCCGCATTGGTGGAAGACAGCCATCCGGACATGATGCTGGATTACTTAGCGGATCTGGGCGTGGCCGGTTACCACGTGCATGAGCAACTCGCGACGTCGTCGCTCATCAATACCTTGCGCGACGCTGGGCTGTTTGTGGGGGTGTATACCGTGAATGATGCGGCACGCAAACGCGCCTTACTCAGCGCCGGGGTCGGCGCCGTGATCACTGATTTTCTTGATGAAACGTGAGGCGACTTCGTCGTTCTAGATGTCACTCCAGCGCTTGCGCCGTCGCAGCTTCGGCAAGACCAACCCGATCAAGACGCCCAGCAGGACCACACCCGCGCCGCGCACAAACCAATCTTGCTTGGTCCGGCTGCGGTAGTTTTCATTGTCCACCTGCAAGCGGTTTTTCTCTTCGGTGAGCAACGCCACCTCGTCAGACAGGGTTTGGTTGTTCCGCTTAATCGCGATCACGTCGGCTGTGGCCTCGCGAATGCCACTCAGCTCGGTGTCCAGATCTGACTTTTCATCGCTCAGCTGCGTTATCTGGGTGCCTTGGTCACGGTTCTGAATTTCCAGCTCCGAGATGCGATTCTCCAAATCGACAATGATGCCGCGCAGCTCTTGATTGTCTTTATTGAGCTGATCCACGCGCTCGCGGGCGGCAGGCCCAGGCATCAGGTACCGCGTAAGCACATACCCCTCGGTGCCCGAGCGGGTGCGCACGCGGGTGTAGCCCGTGTCCGCGCGTCGCTCCAGCAGCTCCAGAGCTTCGCCGCTCTTGAGCATGCGCAACACTTTGTATTGGGTGCCTTCGCCTCGGCGCAGAGGCGCTTCGAGTCGGTCTGAAATGTAAATGGCTTCTGCACTGGCGGTGGCTGCCATGATGAGCAGCAGCAGGCCGGTGCCAATCGCATATCGATTCATGTCACTGTGCGTGGCTGTTGGTAAAGGATCGGGACTATAACCGTTTTTATCGGTTATTGGCAGCGACACTCAAGCAGGCGCCAAACGAGAGAGTGACAATTCTAGAGCAACGGGGTGACGAAACGCTCAAAGCGCGGCTCAGGCGGCAACGCCAGATGGACAGACAGCAACACATGACTGGCACGGCCGACAATTTCCCGCCGAGGGACAAACCCGTACACACGCGAATCTGCGCTGTTATTGCGGTTGTCACCCAGCACCAGGAACTGGTCTTGCGGGATGCGTACCGGACCAAAATTCGCCGAGCGCGCCAAATGGGTCGGCGTGAACCGGACCGCGTGGGTCATATCCGGTAAAGATTCGGTAAAGTCGCCATCAAGCTGGCTGTGCAGCGGCTGATAGTCTGCGGTTTGGCTATTCACAATGAGCCGGTTCCCGCGCAGCATCACCTCATCACCGGGCAAACAAATCACACGCTTGACCAAGCGTTTGTCTGCCGCTGCCGACCGAAACACAACGATATCCCCCCGCTGGGGTTCCGCCAGCCGCGCCAGTGTGATCTCTGAAAAGGGCACGCGCACATCGTACGCCAACTTATTGACCCATATCACGTCGCCGGGAACGATCGTCGGGTTCATTGACCCCGTCGGCACCGGGCTCCAGTCCGCGATCGCCCCGCGAAAGACACCCAACAGCAAGATGAACAGCATCAGCCCTCGTTGCTGTCGTACAAACCCCAATAAACCGGTCAATCGCTGATGCCTCATCATTGCTCCTGTCACTGATAACCTGGCATGACTGATCACTGGGAACCTCAGCCCACGAAAAAGTTCGAGGTCGACCCTACAGCGACCCCGAACCCATCATGCCACGCCAGCTTAAGGGCGCAAACGACCAGCATGCATAGCGCTCTGGTCAATGCTGTCAGAACTGATAGCTAAAGGTCAGCAAGCCATTGACCGGGGCGGCGTAAATTGCGCCATACGCCAACCCTTCCAGGTACTTTTCATCAAAGAGATTATTGATATTAAGTCTCAGGCTCGCCGCCTCCGTGACGTCGTAGCTCGCGAACGCGTCGGCGACAAAGTAGGCATCCTGCTCTGCTGCACGGCCTTCGGTTTCCGACTGCCAGCGCCCGTTAAACCCAAACTTGAACTTTGGCAGCGCAGGCAAACGGGTATCAAAACGCGCGTTCACCGTCGTGCGCGGTATCCACTTAGCGGCATCTTCATCATCGGGGCCGGTGACCTCAATGCTCGTCACCCCAAACGCGACACGCGCGTGTTCACTGACGCGGCCCACCACTTCAAGCTCCACGCCTTTGGATTCCACATCGGCGGGCACATAGTAGGTTTGCTGAGCCTCATTCACACCCCCATAGATGCCCAGCCCTTGCTGCTCGGCGGTAAAGAAGGCCAATGTGGTCAACAGCCGCTGGTCAAGCCATTCCGCCTTGAGACCCGCTTCTACATTGACACCTTTCATCGGGTCCAGGTAAGCGCCGTTAATGTCGGTCTGGTCTTGATTCTGGAAAATATCGGAGTAAGAAACATAGCCGAGAATGTTGTCGGTCAGGTCGTAGGTCAGACCAAAATACGGGCTCTGTTCGTCGGTATCCGGATAATTCGGATCGACCACCGCGCTACCGTAGCGCGAACTGCCCTCGCGCGCCAACTTAAAGGCATTGATGCCGGCGATCGCTTTGAGCTGGTCGGTGACGGACAAATGGGTAGCCGCGTACAGCCGCGTCAGCTTCTGCTCGCCGTCTGACACGCGCTGCTTGGGGAACCATTCCGGCTCGGGATAAACGTCTCCGCCGTAGGGCACGGCCGGCAACGGCTGGTATTGATAGGTTTCCGTGTCATATTGATACGCGTCAGTGAACGTCTTCTGCGTCGAGTAACTGACGCCGGCAATCACGTGGTGCTCGCGACCAAAGGCGTCAAAATCCCCATTGATATTGGCATCAATCAGGTCATTGTCCACTTCGGTGTAGCCGTAGTAAGGCCAACCCACCAAGCCGGTGTTGTCGGCATTGAGCGCACCCGTCGGCGAGAACGCATAAAACAAACGCGCATCGTCTTCTGCCCGGCGGATATTGTAGGTGAGCTTGGCTTCCCAATTAGGGCTGAGCAAATGGGTATATTCAATGAATGCGCTGGTGGATTTGGTATTCCAGAACGTCCAGTCTTGAGAGGTTGAGGTCGAGACATCAAATTCCGCATAACTGCCATCGCCGCGCAGCAGGGTCAATGACCCCCACATAGGCGAATCCTGGTCGGCGTCGCGCAGGTTGACGCCCAGCGTCAAGACGCCATTCTCACCTATCTGACCATCGACCACGCCGTAGAGCGAGGTGCGTTTGGTGTTCAAGGCCCGCAGATGCGAGTCTTTATCCTCGTGTGCCATCACGACACGACCGGCCCACTTGCCGTCGTCGCTCAGCACCTTGTTATAGTCCAGCGCCGCGCGCTTAAAGTGATAAGACCCGCCGGTCAATTGCACCTCGCCACCATCGGCGTTCAGCGGACGTTTGCGCACATAGTTGATCGTCCCCGAGGCGTTACCCACGCCGGTTAACAAACCGTTAGCGCCACGAATCAGCTCAATCTTGTCAAACAAAAAGGTGTCTTGCTTGCCAATGACTGTTCCCCAATCGTTGGTCATGCCCAGGCCATCAATCTGGGTGAGCTGAATTTCAAACCCGCGCGCGCTAAACGTCGCCCGATTGGTCTCGTACTGATTCACCGTCACACCCGTGCTGAGCTTCAGCGCATCGTTACTGCCCGTCGTGCCAAAGTCTTCCATCGCCTGGCTATCAATAACGGTGTGGTTTGCGGTGTTTCTTTGATCGCAAGCGGCAACTTGGTCGCGCCCGATGAGACACGGTTGTCGCGTTTAGACACCACGGTCAGTTCATCAATATCCAGCGTGTCCGTTGCATT
>DOIU01000405.1 GCA_003511825.1 Gammaproteobacteria bacterium
GCGGGCGCGGGTGATGCCGACGTAGGCCAGTCGACGCTCCTCTTCAATAAAGCCGTCTTCCAGACTGCTGTGATGCGGCAGAATTTCCTCTTCCATGCCGACGATGTAGGTATGGGGAAACTCCAAGCCTTTAGACGCATGCAGCGTCATCATATTGACTTGATCGGCATCGTCCTGGCTGTTTTGCGCAATCATATCCATCAGCGAGATATGCGCGACGATGTCCGTGAGGTTGTCGGTCTTGCCACTGCCGTCTTTGCTCAGGCGTTCAATCCAGCCGGTGAGTTCGTCCACATTACCCCAGCGCGCGTCGGCTTGCGCCGGCGTGCTGCAGCTGTCTTGCAGCCAGTCTTGATAGCCGGCTTCGCGCAGCAGCTGATGGACGGTATCGGCGGGATCGCTGTGATGGGCTTGCGTGGCAAGCCCGCCCATCCAATCTGAAAAATGGCGCAAGCGTTTGAGCGCGCGCGGGGAGAGCGTGTTCTCCAGGCCGATATCACTGCAGCAGTTGAGCAGACTGTTGTGTCGCGTACGTGCGTGTTGGCCGAGCTTTTCCAGCGTGCTGGCGCCAATCTCGCGCCGTGGCGTATTGACGATACGCAGAAAGGCGGCGTCGTCGAGCGGGTTGACCAGCAGGCGCAGATACGCCAACACGTCCTTGATTTCCGGGCGATCAAAAAACGAACTGCCGCCGCTGATTTTGTAAGGGATTTGTTTTTCGCGCAGGGCTTTTTCAAACAGGCGCGACTGGAAATTGCCCCGGTAGAGGATGGCGATATCGCTGAACTTGCAGCGTTTGCGGTATTTGAGCGACAAAATCTCAGAGGCCACCCAATTGGCTTCGTCGTCGGCGTTTTTACAGGCCATCACCCGCAAGGGATCCCCGTGGCCAAGATCACTCCAGAGCTTTTTCTCGAACAAGTGGGGGTTATTGGCGATGACCTGGTTGGCGCTGCGTAAAATGCGTCGGGTCGAGCGGTAGTTCTGCTCCAGCTTGATCACCGTGAGCTTGGGGAAGTCTTCCTGCAGTAAGGCCAGGTTCTCGGGGCGGGCGCCACGCCAGGAGTAGATGGACTGGTCGTCATCGCCCACGGCGGTCAACTCGCCGAATTTTCCGACGAGCAAACGGATCAGTTGGTATTGTGCGGCGTTGGTGTCTTGGTATTCGTCCACCAGCAAATGGCGCACGCGGTTCTGCCATTTTTCTTTCAGCTCGGCGTTGTTTTGCAAGGCGCGCACCGGCACTGCGATCAAGTCGTCAAAGTCAACCGCATTACAGGCCTGGAGCAGTTCGGTGTAGCGTTGGTAGATGCTGGCGATGTCGTACTCGCGATCGGTCTGTGCGCGCGACAGCGCGTCTTCGGGCCAGATAAAGTCGTTCTTGAGCTGCGAGATGCGGGGGCGGACGTCTTCAACGGTTTCGGCGCTGTCGCCCTCGTTGAGGATTTCCCGCAGGGCGTTTTGGCTGTCCGTTTCGTCCATGATGGTGGTGCCGCGCCGGTAGCCCATAGCGGCGGCGTCCATCTGCAGCATGCGTAAACCCAGCGTGTGAAAGGTGGACACATTGAGGCCGCGCGTCAGTTCTCGCTTGAGCATGCCGCCGATGCGGTGCTTCATTTCTTGCGCGGCCTTGTTGGTAAAGGTGACGGCGTAGACTGAGGGGGCTTTGTAGCCGGCGTCTTGCAGCATCCATGCGATCTTGTTGGTGATGACGCTGGTTTTGCCGCTGCCCGCGCCGGCCAAGACCAGCAGGGGTGTGCCGAGGTGCTTAACGGCTGCGCGTTGTTGGGGATTGAGTTGTTGCATGCAGGTGAACGTGTTGAACCGCTGGTCCGTCCGAAGACAAGCGCGCTATTGTAACGATGCGGCCGGGCTTTGCCGAGAAAAATCCGTCCATCGGCAGTGCAAAGTACGTTAGAATTTGTCGCAATCCACGAGCTGCCCGAGCCGCATGCGTATCAATCCCAACAGCCATTGCCTGGACGAGGCGGTGTTTCTTGAATCGCCCAACCAAGACGCGCGCCCGGCGTCGCTGATTGATCTGCTGGCCATCCACAACATCAGCCTGCCGCCCGGTCAGTTTGGCGGGCGCTATATCGAGGATTTTTTCTGTAATCAGCTCGACGTTGACGCTCACGCGTATTTTGAGGAGATTGCCGATATGCGCGTCTCCAGCCATCTGTTGGTGTGTCGCGACGGGCGCGTGGTGCAGTTTGTGCCGTTTGATCGGCGCGCCTGGCATGCGGGTGAATCCTGTTTTGAAGGGCGGGAGCGTTGTAATGATTTCAGTATCGGAATCGAGGTGGAGGGCACGGACGAATTGCCCTACGCCGAAATTCAGTACGAAGTGCTGTCGCGCATCGTTCATACATTGATGGACGTTTACCCCCACATCACTCGCGAGCGCATTGTGGGGCATTCCGCCATCGCGCCAACGCGCAAAACCGATCCCGGACCGGCGTTTAATTGGTCGCATCTGCACGGCTTATTAGACGCACTTGACGACGATTAATCTCCCATTCGATACCGACTTCCATGACGCTGATTGCTATTTTGCTGAGCCTCTGGGCTGACCGCCGCTTCCCGGACTACGTTGACCTGCGCCAGTTTTCCTTATTTGGTCTTTACGCGCGCATTGCCATGCGCTTTGGCGCGCCGGGCAGTGGCAGTTGGTTGCACTATGTGCTGCTCACGGCATTGCCTGCCTGTGTGGTGATGATCGTGATTAACATTATCGGCTTTTTTCCGCCGCTGGATATGTTGCTGTGGGCACTGGCGTTGTACCTGTGTTTGCCATCTGAGCCTTTAGGGCCGCGCGTTGAGGCTTATCTACAGGCCATCCGCTCAGGCTCAGAAGAGCAGGCTGCCCAGCGCGCGGAGGCCTTGCTGGAATCGCCCGCGCCGACGGGTGATCGTGCGCGCGATGAGGCCGTGATTCGCCACCTCTTCAGTGGTACGACCTTGCATGTCGTCAGCCTGTTTACCTGGTTCTTTTTGCTGGGCATCGGCGGTGCGTTTTTCTACCGTTTAAACTGGCAGCTGTATCATGCCCGTGCGAGCTTGCTTGCCAACCGACCCGCGCTCACGCGGCAGGTGGTGTACGCCATGGGGCTGTTGAGCTGGGTGCCCGCGCGCCTGTTGGTCCTGACCTATGCCGTGGTCGGGAAGTTTGCGCCCGCGATGGCGGCGCGTCAGCAGGGTGAAGCCGCAGCCGGCGATCGGCATACGGCAAACCATGCCCTTGCTGCGCGCAGCGGTCTGGCGTCCGTCGGCTTTGGCGCAGACACATTGTTTGATGATGAGCACGTCGAAGCGGCCTGGAAGCGGGTCGTGCGTGCCGCCCGCGCGTTGCTGGTGCTGGCGGCGCTGATCACACTGTACGGATGGCTATAACCGATTCACTAACGACGAGAAAATCCAATGCCTGGAGAATTTCTGCAAAAGGCCCTCGAAGCGGCCAAAGCGGCTGAAGCCGTTATCCATCGCTACGCTAATCAGGACGTGGATGTCACGCTCAAGGGCGATTATTCGCCGGTGACGCAGGCCGATGTTGAGACCGAGCATGTCATCCGCGAGATTCTCTCCAGCGCGTTTCCTGAGCACGGGTTTTACGGTGAGGAAACCGGCCAAGATAACACCTCGGCGGAGTACCTGTGGCTGGTCGATCCGATTGATGGCACCAAGAGCTTTATTCGCGGCACGCCGTTTTTCTCCACCCAGATTGCACTGATGCATCGGGGTGAGCTGATTGTGGGCGTCTCGAATGCGCCGCTTTACGGCCAGATGGCGTGGGCGGAGCAGGGTGGCGGCGCCTTCTTGAACGATGCGCCGATTCAGATCAG
>DOIU01000086.1 GCA_003511825.1 Gammaproteobacteria bacterium
ACCGCATTTGCTGCTGTTTATTGTCTTTCTTATGGGGTTCTTCTCTCACAACATTAATCGGTATTACCCGATAGCCTTGCTGCTGGCCTATGCCGGCGCCAAATACCGGATATTCGGCTTGCATCGCCGCGCAGTTGCTGTTCCAGGGGAAAAGCGGAGGCTGCGTGAAAGCCAGTGAGGTGCGTGTTGTCCATGTCACGACGGGACTGGAGATCGGCGGTGCAGAGGTGATGCTAGTAAAAGTCTTAAAGGAGCTGGAGGCCAGTAATATCCGCGCGATCGTCTGCTCTTTATTGGGCGAAGGGGCGCTATCAGAGCGCGCGCGGCATTACGCCGACGACGTGATCAACGTTCAGCCGGCAGCGTTGATGCGCAATCCCGCTAGGTTAATGAAGGTTTCTCGACAGTTGGCTCGGTTTCAGCCACACATCATTCAAGGTTGGATGTACCACGGGAATCTGGTTGCTACCGTGATGCACAAAACGCTTGCGCGGCATTCGCGTTTGTTTTGGAACTTGCGTTGCTCAGAACCCACGCCGGGTTCGCGATCAGCAGAGTGGGTGCGGCGGATGGGGATCCGATATTCGCAGTTGCCTGAACGCATTGTCGTGAACTCAGAAAGCGGCTTGGCGTACCACAAAGCCGTGGGCTACAAGGCCAATGATTATCGAGTTATCGGCAATGGCATTGACGCGACGACGTTTGCGCCCGATGGGCAGGCGCGATCAGCATGTCGGCAGCGTTTGGGCTTGCCGGATGAGGCATTTGTGATCGGCATTTCTGCGCGCTACCGTGAAATGAAAGACTATGCGACGTTTTTTCAAGCGGTTGAGCGCTTTGGTAAACAGGTTGCGGATGCGTATGTGCTCGTCTGTGGCAGTGGTGTGGACGCAACTGTGCCTGAATTAACGGACTATAACCGCCAGCAGCTAGAGAGCGAGCGTTTGCATTTACTCGGTGAACTGGAGGATATGCCCGGGTTTATGAATGCGCTGGATGTCTTCACCTTAAGCAGTAAAACGGGCGAGGGCTTTCCGAATGTGATCGCCGAGGCGATGGCGTGCGCGAAGCCGTGTGTCGTGACGGACTCAGGTGATAGCCAACGTATCGTCGGCGAATGCGGCATGACGGTATCACCACAAGATCCGCAGGCGCTGGCCAATGCGTGGCAGAGGCTGTATGCCATGTCGCCGGATGTGCGTGCGGATATCGGCACGCGCGCGCGACAACGTGCGGTTAACGAATACGATATCGCAAGCGTGGGCGCTGCTTATCGCGAATTGTACACCTCGGTACCTTAGCCATGTGCGGCATTGCAGGTGTGTTGGCGCAGTCCTCATCGGCATGTACGGAAGCGATTGCCACGCGGATGGCAGATACACTCGTGCACCGTGGTCCGGATGCCTCGGGTGTGTGGGCAGATAACAATGCCGGAGTTGCGTTATCGCATCGGCGTTTGTCCATCTTGGATCTGTCGCCCGCCGGTAGCCAGCCTATGGTGTCGCGCTCAGGCCGTTATGTCATTGCTTACAATGGCGAAGTGTATAATCACCTCGATCTGCGCAAGGATCTCGACGGGCCATGGCGTGGCGGTTCTGATACCGAAACGCTGTTGGCCGCGATTGAAGCATGGGGTATTGAGCGAACACTGGTTAATGCGGTGGGTATGTTCGCCATTGCCCTGTGGGATCGGGCCGAGCAGACATTGATCCTGGCGCGTGATCGCGTCGGGGAGAAGCCCTTGTATTATGGTTGGCAAGAGGGCACGTTTTACTTCGCTTCTGAGCTCAAGGCCATTAAGGCGCACCCGGCATTCAACGCGCGCCTGTCGAGAGAAGCGTTATCGCTCTATATGCGCCATAGTTACATCCCTGCACCGTATTCCATTTATGACGGCATTCGCAAACTGGAGCCCGGGCATTGGCTCACTGTGAAACGAGAGGGGCATTCAGCCAACCTCCACACGTACTGGTCCATCCAAGACGTTGCACAATCTGGCTGTGCGGCACCTTTTGTGGGCGATGCGCGTGAGGCGTTACAGTTGTTTGATGATCAATTGTCTCTCGCCGTGCGTCGGCAGATGATCGCCGATGTACCGCTAGGCGCGTTGCTCTCCGGTGGCGTGGATTCCAGCGCGGTGGTGACGGCGATGCAGAAGTGCAGTGTTGACCCCGTCAAGACCTTCACCATCGGTTTTCGTGAAAAAGAATTTAACGAGGCAGAGAACGCTAAGGCCGTTGCGCGTTGTTTAGGTACCGACCATACCGAGCTGTATATCGATGATCGGGATGCCTTGGCTATCGTGCCTACCTTGCCTTGTATGTATGACGAGCCGTTTGCTGATTCGTCGCAAATTCCCACGCACATCGTGATGAAGTTGGCGAAAGCGCACGTGACGGTTGCGCTGTCCGGGGATGGCGGTGACGAGCTGCTGGGTGGCTACAACCGCTATGTCCAGGTGCCTGCCGTGTGGCATCGCCTGCGTCGGATTCCTGCGCCGATCAGGCGCGGTATCGCTCACGGTGTTGGGGCGGCGTCGGACGACGCGCTGAATCGCATTCTGACGCCCCTAGCCAAAGGGTTTGGTGTCGGGCAAGCCGGGCTCAAAATCCAAAAGCTATTGCAAAAACTCCGACACATCGAGTCTATTGAAGACTTTTATTGTGCCTTAGTAGCGGAATGGCCAAGGCCGCAAGCGGTCTTGGTGGCCGGTGAGGTGCCAGATAATCTGCTGGACCGACGTACTGATTGGCCACATGCGAACACCTTCGTTGAAACCATGATGTTGTTGGATACGTTGACCTATTTGCCGGGTGATATCCTCACCAAGGTTGATCGCGCTGCCATGGCAGTTTCTCTAGAAAGCCGAACTCCCTTTCTCGACCGCGATTTTATGCAGTTTTGCTGGTCTTTACCGATGGATCTGAAAATTCGCAACGGCCAGGGCAAGTGGATTATGCGCGAATACCTGCGTGCGCACTTGCCGGTCGATCTGATTGACAGACCCAAGACAGGCTTTGGTATCCCTCTGGACGTGTGGTTGCGTGGCCCGCTGCGCGACTGGGCAGAAACGCTCTTGTCGGTATCGCGCCTAAAGGCAGACGGGTACTTCGTGCCCGAAACAGTCCGAGCGACTTGGGAGGCGCATATCAGTGGCAAGAAAAATTATGCCTACCGTCTTTGGAGTGTGCTTATGTTCCAGGCTTGGCTTGATCAAACGCAGCTTGACTAGGCGCGGTCATTGCGGGGTCAAAGGGCGCGATGACATCGCTGGCTGCGAGCTCGGGGAAGGTGGCGCGGACGTCCTCTGTCGATTCTCCGAGAAATAGCAGTTTAATGTTTGGCCCTGCATCCATGGTGAAATACACTTCCAGACCCGCGTTGCGTGCTGTCCAGACGCGCTGCATCAGCGCCACCGATTCGGGCAGCCAATACAGCAGGGGAGGCTGAGAAGCGATCATGGTGGCGTGCATGGACAGTGCGTTGTGTTCAGCGGTTTGTCCGAGCGCGGAGAAGTCCTGCGTGTGGATGGCCTGCTTGAGTATGCCAAGGTCCCGCGCCGCTTGGTCGGGCCAGGCTTGATACAAAGCGGCCGAGGTGACGGTACGCTGCATGCCGGCGCGCGAATCGACTGTCTTCGGCTTGGTGTGCACCTTCACAATGGCAATCCGAAAATCCGGCCAAGCAAGCGTCAGTGGCGTCGCATGGCTGTCCATACCGTCGGGGTTTTCACCCTTATGCCACTCGACAAAACCCGTGTAGATTGATCGTGCAG
>DOIU01000556.1 GCA_003511825.1 Gammaproteobacteria bacterium
GAGTGCCTGGCACCTCACGCGCACGTGAATGCCATCGGTGCCTCGCGTCCGGGCGCCGAAGAACTGGATACCTCCGTCTTTGACGGCGCTGAAACCTACCTCGATTGTCGCGAGGCATGCATGATCGAATCCAGCGAAATACAAGCCGCGCTGGCCTCAAAGCGTGAACAGGGGGCCAATGTGATGCAGGATGCGTTTGCGCTCAGGCAGCGCGTTTCTTCACGCACGCCGGGTCGCACAGTCTTCAAATCCGTGGTCTTTGCGGCGCAAGATCTGGTGGCGGCGCGCACGGTGTTCGCGCACTGCCAGGCCAATCCAGAGACGCAGGGTATCGCTTCGGCATAGGCTTTGGTAGCAATGGCGTAGGTCAAGAGCGTTGGCCGAGCCACGACACGGCAACTTGACAAACGCGGGGCATTGGCAAATAAACTGAGTAGCGCCCTCGTCGGCTGCGAAGACCCAATCTGACCTGCAGAGATAATGCCGTGAAATACTTCATTCTCCTTGCGCTCGCGCTCTTAATGCAAGGCTGCTCTCATCGGGCAGGCTACGACGGTATCCAGTCGAGCAAGCGCTACGAGTGCTTTCAGCTGCCGCCCGCGCAGCAGGATGCCTGCCTTGAGCGCGCCAGTAAACCCTACGAGGACTACGAGCGCGAACGTCGTGAGGTATTGACCGAATAGAACGCTGGCTCAACGAGAGCCAGCAAGGCGAGCTTGCAAAAAGCACTACCGCGCGTCCGTTGTGCACCTGCAATATTGCACGGGCATGTTTTCGCAATCAGGGCCGCTCATGCAGAGCAGCAAAGCTGCTGAGAATGTAAAAACTGCTATACATAATGTATATTTATGTACCCAATGGGTTCAGGTATTGATGTTCAGAGCGATAACTGCCTAGCTAACCCACGCTTGTTTTCGTCGTCCGTACGTGGAAATTAATTCCCGGTGACGAAAAAAATGCTAAGCATGACAGGAAGTCCCAATGTTGAACGTCAAAACACTTTTCTCACGCCAAGACGGCGTGCAGCTGACAGACCAAGAGTTTGCAGACTTTAAGGGGCAACTCGACGCGATTAACCGCGTGCAAGCCGTGATTGAGTTCGATTTGTACGGAAACGTCCTGACTGCCAATCAAAACTTCCTTGATGTTATGGGGTATTCGCTCGACGAGATAGTCGGACAGCATCACAGGATGTTTGTCAGCCCAGATGAGGTCGCCACGCCGGAATATGAGCGCAACTGGGAGCGGGTGCGCCAAGGTGAATTTATCGCCGGCGAGTTTCGCCGGATTGCTAAAGACGGTCGTGAAATCTGGATAGAGGCCTCCTACAACCCCATTTTTGGCGCCGATAAGCAGCCCGTGAAGGTTGTTAAATACGCGGCGGATGTGACAAAGCGCAAACAGGTGGCCGCACAAGTGGAGAGCCGTATGGCCGCGATGGATCTGTCGCAAGCGGTCATCGAATTTGAGCTGGATGGCACCATCGTCTCTGCGAATGACAATTTCTGCCAGTGCATGGGCTATTCGGCCGGAGAAATCATCGGTAAACACCACAGTATGTTTGCCTGCCCTGACTATGCGCGCTCGGATGAGTACAAACAGTTTTGGGCCGATCTGCGTCATGGCAAGTTCTTCACCGGTGAGTTTTTGCGCATCGGCAAAGGCGGTCGAGAAGTCTGGATTCAAGCCTCTTACAACCCGGTCTTGGGTGCGGATGGTCGACCCGAGCGTGTGATCAAATACGCCATCGATATCACCCAACAAAAAGCCATGCAGTTGATGGTGGATCGCGTGGTTGAGGAAGTCTCGTCATCGTTGGCCAGAGTCGCCGCCGGTGACCTCAATGCCAAAATCCACGAAAGCTATGAGGGGAAACTGGGCGTTCTGGTGGAAGATTTAAACCAGACCATTGACAAGCTGACCGACGTGACCGACACCATTCGGCGCTCGGCCGATGTTGTTTCCTCGGCGGCGCGAGAAATCTCGGCCGGCAATGGTAATTTACAAGAGCGTACCGAGAAGCAGGGCGAAGCGCTGCTCGAAACCTCGTCCACGATGGAAGAGATGACCCAAACGGTCAGAGCGAATGCTGATAATGCAACCTCGGCTCGAGAAAACGCACAAGAGGCGAGCGCCAAAGCGACCAATGGTCTCAGCGTTGCCCAGCGAGCGATCAGCGCGATGGAAGAAATCAACGAATCCAGTAAGCGCGTGAACGAAATCATTAGCGTGATTGATGATCTCGCTTTTCAAACGAATTTGCTGGCACTCAATGCATCCGTTGAAGCGGCTCGCGCCGGCGAACAAGGCCGCGGCTTCACCGTTGTGGCTTCAGAAGTTCGAAACCTGGCCAGTCGCAGTGCGGCGTCCGACAGCGAGATTCGCGAACTGATCAAGACCAGCTCGGCCAAGGTGGAATCGGGTTCTCGCCTGGTGTCTGAATCCGGCGAAGTCCTGCAAGATATCAGCGACGTGATTAATAACGTGTCTGAGGTGATCAGCAAAATCTCTGATGCCAGCCAGGAACAGGCGCAAGGCATCGCCAATATCAATCTCGCGATTGCGCAAATGGACACCGCCAATCAGCAGAACAGTGCGTTGGTAGAAGAAACCTCTTCCGTCAGCAAGACAGCCAGCCAGGAAGCGGCGACCTTAAAAGCACAAATTGAATTTTTCTCCGCCGGTCCAGACGCGGGCATTCACCAAGATAGCACCTGCCAAGCGGCGTAGCAGGTCCTCAGGTCGCCTTGTCTAACCACGTGGCAACCACACTGGGTACGCGGGCAACCGCCGTTTCCTGGTACCAGCGATAGTCGCGATGGTCGT
>DOIU01000551.1 GCA_003511825.1 Gammaproteobacteria bacterium
CATAGCTCTCAAAGCCTTCAATGCCCTTTTCATTGAGGGTGGCACCGACCTCATCGGCGAGCGTTTCACTCAAGGTGCCCGAGCGCGCCGTGAGCTGCACCGCCGGCTCGTCGCCAAACAAATTCGGCAATGCGTAGACAATCGCCACCACAGCGACCGTCGCCAACAGCAGGTACTTCCACAAGGGATTCTTGTTCATTGATCTTGCCCTGAAAAATCGTGCACGAGACAGGTGGTCATCGCACTAACGCCGTTCCAATAGAGGCCTCGCTGGCCACCCACACCGACCCTGCTCACACGCGGCTGACCGAGCGTCACTGCGTCCACTCGGGTTGGCTGTAGAGCAGAAGAAACAACGGCGCTGGCGGGCCTGTGAAGCTAAGGTTTAACCGATGTAGATGTAGCGCTTATCAGAGTTTTTTCAAGGTGCCCTTGGGCAACAAGGACGCAACTGCCTGCTTCTGGATATTGACCTCAACGCCCTCGGCAACCTTCACCGTGACAAAGGCGTCATTCACGGCAGTCACCGCGCCAGCAAGCCCACCATTATTAATGACTTCATCGCCCTTTTTCAGCGCCTCGACCATGGTCTTGTGCTCTTTCATGCGCTTCTGCTGAGGACGGATAAACAGAAAGAAAAATACCGCCAGCAAGAGTATTGGGAACAACAGCCCCATGAACTCGCCGCCCGCCGGTGCGGCATCTTGTGCATAAGCGCTGGATATAAAAAAATCCATGATAAAGGCCCTCAGTTACTTCTGTGTGTGAATGAGCGAATTGACAGGGCGCGTATTATGGCACAGAGCCGCTGGCCTGGGTGAGTTTTCGGGGAAGCAGGCTCAGGGCTCACCGCGTGTCTGTTGCGCGTAGAAATCCTCACGAAACGCGTCAAAGCGATCGTTGGCAATTGCCTCGCGCATCTCGCGCATCAAGGCCTGAAAGTAATACAGATTGTGAATGGTGTTCAGTCGCGAACCCAGGATTTCGCCGCACCGTGACAGATGGTGCAGGTAGGCACGTGAGTAGTGCCGACAAGTATAGCAACCACACTCCGAGTCTATCGGCCGCGTGTCGGTTTTAAACCGGGCATTGCGCAGGCGCAGCGCGCCCCAACGCGTAAAGAGGTGGTCATTGCGCGCATTACGGGTTGGTAAAACGCAATCAAACATATCCACACCACGCGCAACCGCCTCGACAATATCTTCAGGCTTACCCACGCCCATTAAGTACCGTGGGCGATCCGTCGGCAACAAATGGGTGGTGGCATCCAGAATGGCCTCGCGTTCATGGCTGTCTTCACCGACGGCAAGCCCGCCCACGGCATACCCGTCAAAGCCGATATCCAGCAGCGCTTCAACTGACTGCGCGCGCAAATCTGCAAACATGCCCCCCTGCACAATGCCAAACAGGGCGTTGGGGTTCTCGAGCTGCATGTGCGCATCTCGGCTGCGTCGCGCCCAGCGCATGGACAAGGCCATGGAATCCCGCGTCTGCTCATACGTCGCCGGGTGCGGCGTGCACTCGTCAAAGGCCATCACAATGTCGGAGCCGAGATCGCGTTGCACCGCCATAGAACTCTCTGGGCTGAGAAAGACCTCCGCCCCGTCCAGTGGCGAACGAAAACGCACACCTGACTCATCAATCTTGCGCATCTTCGCCAGGGAATAGACCTGGAAGCCGCCGGAATCGGTCAGGATGGGCTTCTGCCACTGCATGAAATCGTGCAGATCACCGTGCGCGGCGATAATCTCGGTACCCGGACGCAGCATCAGGTGAAAGGTGTTACCCAATACGATTTGCGCACCGATCTCCGTCAACTCTTCGGGCGTCATCGCCTTGACCGTGCCGTAGGTGCCCACCGGCATGAAGACGGGCGTCTCGACCTCCCCACGTGCAAAGGTCAGCCGTCCGCGCCGGGCGACGCCGCTCTGTTTAATGAGCTCAAACTTCATGACTGTCCCCAACAACTGCGATCGGGCGTGACGAACATCGCATCCCCATAACTGAAAAACCGATACTGCTCTGCGACCGCCTCGCGATACGCGGCCAGCGTCGCTGCCTGACCCGCAAACGCGCACACCAACATTAACAGCGTGGATCGCGGTAAATGAAAATTCGTCACCAAGGCATCAATGACTCGGAACGCGCTACCTGGCTTCAGGAACAAGCGACTCTCCCCTGAAAAAGCGCGCAGTTCACCACTGCTGGCGGCCGTTTCTAAGCTGCGCACGACCGTCGTGCCAACAGCAATCACACGCCCCCCGTCTTGCCGTGTCTGTGCAATTCGCGCCACCACATCGTCTGGCACCGAGACCACTTCGCTGTGCATCACGTGTTCGCTGACATCATCCGTCCGTGGCGGCTGAAAAGTCCCTGAACCCACATGCAAGGTGATAAAGGTGTGCCCCACGCCTTTCTCTGCCAGCGCCTGAAAAAAGGCTTCGGTAAAGTGCAAGCCTGCAGTCGGCGCCGCAACCGCGCCGGGATGACGCGCGAACACCGTTTGGTAGCGGGATTGGTCATCTTGCCCATCATCGCGCTGGATGTACGGAGGCAATGGCATATGGCCGTACTGCTCTAAGGCTTTCAGCACGGAATCTGTCTCGAAGCGCAACAGGAAAAACTGCCCCTGGCGCTCGATCATTTGGGCGCGAACGGCGTTTTCAAGCAACAACCAGGTGCCTGGCTTAGGGGCTTTGCTGGCTCTGACCTGCGCCAACGCCGTGTGCGTGTCCAGCACGCGCTCCAACAGGACTTCCACTTTGCCGCCACTGTCTTTCTGCCCAAACAAACGCGCGTGAATCACGCGCGTGTCATTAAACACGAGCAGATCTCCGGGCCGCAGCAGGGCAAGTAAATCGCTAAAGGCATGGTGCCGGAGCGCACCCGTCGCACCATCCAAGGTCATCAGCCGGCTATCGCCTCGCTGCTGGGGAGGAAACTGTGCAATCAAGGCTTGCGGCAGACTGTAGTCAAAGTCACTCAAACGCATGGCGCGCGATCTTAGCAAGTCGTCAAGCGCTTGGCGACCGCCACATGCAAGCGCGCTCAGTCCTCAAGCTGCAACGGCAAGATCGATGGGAAAGGTCCGCTCTGATCAGCGCACTGGATCACCGCGCCGGCGCCATTGCGACTAGCGTCCAGGTAGGCATTGATCCATGTGTAGAGTGCCTGTCCCCAGGTGGGGTTGTTGCGAATATCGAGTAAGTCGTCCGCATGGATCAGTATGGTGCCGCCGTCGCGCACGCTGTAAGCCCCCGTATCCGACCATCGATCACCATGGAATCCAGGTTCGGGCGCACTCAGCACCTGCACACGCCCGAGGGTCGCTGCGGTCTCGGTAGAGGCCTGATGGCACTCCAGCAAACGCTCATACAACACACCGACATAGGTCAATGTCGACGCGTCAACAGCCTCTGTGTCTGACTGGATGCGAACCTCGGCGTCTTGGATCTGCACATTAATATCATGCAGAACAACAGGCTCTACCAAAGGCTCAGGCTGCGGCGTCGGCTGCCACCGCCCTCCAGCGTGCCATCGGTGACATTGAAAGCCATTAAACGATGAGGGATCGGGAAAGCCCTCATTCTCATAAAAGCCCAAATACACCGAGATCGCTTCGCCGAGCAGCAAACCCTGATCAGGCCCTTTGGCAATGGCCGTGTCTGTGTTCAAGACCTCGATGCTCTGTGCGGTGTAGTTCCACGTATAGGCCGGGCCATTCTCTTCGTAGTAGCGATCGCCGTCTTGTGGCACGATCCGCTCAACCAAACGGATGGTCGGGTAAGGCACCTCGGCCCCGCCCTG
>DOIU01000136.1 GCA_003511825.1 Gammaproteobacteria bacterium
TGGCGTGGGCAATCCAGCGACGCGGGGTGACGCCGTTGGTTTTGTTGTTAAATTTCTCTGGCCAGAGCTCATAGAAGTCATGGAACAGACCTTCGCTCAGCAGCCGCGAATGCAGCGCGGCCACGCCATTCACCGAATAGCTGCCGACGATGCCGAGGTAGGCCATGCGTATGTGTTTGGTGTCGCCTTCCTCAATGATGGACATACGCCTCAGGCGCGCCATATCTCCGGGCCATTTGCGGGCCACCTGTGTCAGGAAGTCGGCATTGATGCGGTAGATAATCTCCAGCAAGCGCGGTAACAAGCGTTCGAACAAGGGCACGGACCATCGCTCAAGCGCCTCTGGCAACAAGGTATGATTGGTGTACGCCATACAGCGATGTGTGATCGACCAGGCGTCGTCCCAATCGAGACCTTTCTCGTCCACCAGAATACGCATGAGTTCCGCAACGGCGACGGTCGGGTGGGTGTCATTCATCTGGAAGACATTGAAGTCCTCAAATTGGCTGAAGTCATTCCCGTGACTTTTTTCCCACAATCGCACGACATCTTGCAGGCTGGCAGAGGCAAGAAAGTACTGCTGGCGCAGGCGCAGTTCTTTGCCATTTTCGCTGGCATCATTGGGGTAGAGCACCATCGAGATGTGCTCTGCATCGTTTTTGGCGGCGACTGACTCGGGATAGTCGCCTGCGTTGAATTCGTTAAGATTAAACTCGTCGGTGGCTGTGGCTTGCCAGAGGCGCAAGGTGTTGACGGTCTCGTTGCGAAAGCCGGTAATCGGCATATCGTACGGCACGGCCAGCACATCGGTGGTGTCTAGCCATTGCACATACTCCCGCCCGTTGGCGTCTTTGTGAGTTTCGGTGCGGCCACCAAATCGCACCGTGCGCGTGTGTTCAGGTCGGCTGATCTCCCAGGGGTTGCCGTCGCGCAGCCAGTGGTCGGGTTCCTCGGTTTGGTAACCGTTTTGGATGATCTGGCGGAACATGCCGTACTCGTAGCGAATGCCGTAACCCATGACGGGCAGCTGTAGGGTGGCGCAACTGTCCATAAAACACGCGGCCAGGCGCCCAAGGCCGCCATTGCCTAAGCCAGCATCCGGTTCGTTGTCGCCAATGTCTTCCAGGTTTGCTGACAGTGACAGCATGGCCTCTCGCGTCGCGGCATCGAGATCCAGGTTCAATAAGTGATTGCCCAGGGCACGTCCGATCAGAAACTCCAGCGACAGGTAATACGCGCGGCGCACGCCTTTTCCTTTGGTCTTCTCGCGGGTTGTGCGCCAATGCGGCATGATGCGATCGCGCACCGTGAGCGCGAGTGCCTGGTAAATGTAGTTCGGTGGGCAGCCCAGGCTGCGACCCAAGTGGTAGTTCAAATAGCGCTGAAAATCGGCGGCAATGGCGTCAGGTTCTGTCGCTAACGGGGCCATGGTCATGGCGTCGCTGGCCTGTGAATCCTGTTGTCGGGGCGTAGGGGCGTTTAACATCAAAGCTCCGGTTTGTACACTCAGTGGTGGTAGCGTTCCAGGTACTGCAAGGCTCTCCCGTTCCAGCCCAGGTCCAGCGACATGCCGTGAGTGATCAGGCGTGACCAACGGGATTTGTCCGCAAATGCCTCAAGTGCACTTGCCAGGCAAGTCGCCAACGCAGCGGGTGTCGGTGTGTCAAAGACAAAGCCGTTCGCGGTTGCGTTGGCGAGTGTTGCAGGTGTCGTATGCACCACGGTATCGGCCAGCCCGCCGGTATTGTGAACCACGGGCGGCGTGCCATAGCGCAGGCTGTAGAGTTGGTTCAGGCCGCAGGGCTCAAAGCGCGACGGCATCAGAAACAGGTCTGCGCTGGCTTCAATGAGGTGGGCGCGGTTCTCGGAGAATCCGACTTCCAACATGATGCGCTGTGGGTGACGTTTCGCCAGGGCAGTGAGACGTTGCTCCCACTGGTGATCACCCGTGCCGAGGAAGACGAAATGCGCTTCACTGGTGGCGAGTATGTTGGGGAGCACATCGATAATCAAGTCAATGCCTTTTTGCATGACCAGGCGACCCACGAGCCCGACAAGTGGACGGTCAAGCGCATCAGCCTGATCGATGTCTGGCTGAAAGTGCTGTAGCAGCGCCTGTTTCGCAGCGCGCTTACCGGCATCGACAGTTTCTACCGTGTAGGGCAGTGGTAATGCCGGGTCTTGCGCCGGGTCCCAATGGCGCTCGTCGATACCATTGAGAATGCCGTACAGTTTGTGTTGATGCGCGCGTAGCACGCCATCCATACCCCAGCCGTGTTCAGGTGTGCAGATTTCTCGGGCATAGGTCGGGCTGACGGTCGTCACCGCATCGGCAAAGACAATGCCGCACTTGAGCATTGAGAAACCACCGTGGAACTCCGCGCCTTCCATGTGCCAGAGCGCAGGCGGCAGCTGCAGTGCGTGGTAGTCGGCCGCCGAAAAGTGCCCTCCGTAGGCGAGGTTGTGAATGGTGAACACGGATCGTGGTCGGCGCGTGTGTGTGCTCAACAGCGCGGGAATCAGTCCGCATTGCCAGTCATTGCAATGAACAATATCGGGTTGCCAGCCGTCGTCGCAGCCGTGAATAGCAATCTGCTCAGCCGCTCGGGCAAATACGGTAAAGCGCTCGGCGTTGTCGGGCCAATCCTGGCCTCCTGGTTGCAAATAGGGGTTTCCAGGGCGATCGTACAGGGGTTGGCAATCAACCAGATACAACCTCACATTGAATTCACTGTGTGTGGCCTGGAACACTCGCACACTGTGGCGTTGGTGCTGGCCGATGAGATCAAAACGCCCGACCGGGCATAAAGAATCTACCTTCTCGATAACGCTGCGATACGCAGGCATCAGTATACGGACATCTTGCCCCACTTCAGACAGGGCATGGGGCAAGCTGTAAGCCACATCCCCGAGTCCGCCGGTTTTGTTCAGTGGGTAGATTTCGCTACTGACGAAAAGGACGTTCATGCGGATACCTTAAGAAACAGTGCGCCCAAGGGTGGAAGCCGCAAATTCAATGAGTACTGAAAGCCTGACCAGGGTTGTCTTTCGGGTGTGATAGTG
>DOIU01000306.1 GCA_003511825.1 Gammaproteobacteria bacterium
CAGTCATCCGCCATCATGTACGAGGTGGGCTACAACCACTTCTGGAAAGGGCACGAGCACCCGAACGGCAGTGACATGGTGTTTATCCAGGGACACACTGCGCCCGGGACCTATGCGCGTGCCTTCCTCGAAGGACGGTTTGATGAGGACCATCTGGAGAACTTCCGCATTGAAGCCGGCGGTGATGGCCTGTCTTCTTACCCACACCCGTACTTGATGCCCGACTTTTGGCAGTTCTCGACGGTATCGATGGGCTTGGGGCCGATCATGGCTATTTATCAGGCACGTTTCCTCAAGTACCTGCTGAATCGCGGCTTGGCCAATCCGGCCGCCAACCATGCGGAAGGCCGCAAGGTTTGGGCATTTTTGGGCGACGGTGAGATGGATGAGCCGGAGTCACAAGGTGCAATTGCCTTGGCTTCGCGCGAAAAGCTCGACAACCTGGTGTTCGTGGTCAACTGTAACCTGCAGCGCCTGGATGGCCCGGTGCGCGGGAACGGCAAGATTGTGCAGGAGCTGGAAGGCAACTTTCGTGGCGCGGGTTGGAGTGTGGTCAAAGTTCTCTGGGGAGCGGGTTGGGATCGATTGCTGGCCAAGGACGATAAAGGCGTGTTGCGCAAACTCATGATGGAGTGCGTCGACGGCGAGTACCAGAACTTCAAGAACAAGGGCGGAGCCTACACACGCAAGCACTTCTTCGGGCGTTATCCCGAAACGGCGGCCATGGTCGAAGATATGACCGATGATGAAATCTACTACGATCTCATCCGCGGTGGTCATGACCACAAAAAAGTGTTCGCCGCTTACAACAAAGCCGTCAGCACGACAGGGCGTCCCACCGTTATCCTCATGCACACGGTTAAAGGCTACGGCATGGGCGAAGCCGGTGAGGGCATGAATATTAGCCACCAGCAGAAAAAGCTCAGCGTTGATCAGCTGCGCAAGTTGCGTGAGCGCTTCAATATCCCGGTGGCGGATGAGACGGTCGAAGACGCGGGTTTTTATCGGCCTGACGCTGACTCTCAAGAGATGCAATACCTGCACGAGCGCCGCAAAGCCTTGGGCGGTTATCTGCCCAATCGCCCGCAAGCGTTTGAGTCCTTGCAGATTCCTGAGCTGTCCATGTTTGATGCCTTGCTGAAAGATTCAGGCAGTCGGACGATGTCCACCACCATGGCGATAGTTCGTGCCATGGTTGCGGTAGCGCGTAACAAAGAAATTGGCCCACGTCTTGTGCCGATCGTGCCCGACGAAGCGCGCACCTTTGGTATGGAGGGGATGTTCCGTCAGGTGGGTATCTACGCGCCGGAGGGGCAGCTTTATAAGCCGATGGATGCGGACGAGATCATGCCGTATCGTGAATCGCAAAAAGGCCAGCTACTGCAAGAAGGGATCAACGAAGCGGGCGCTATGTCCTCTTGGGTGGCGGCGGCGACGTCTTACGCCAACAATCACCGCATGATGATCCCGGTCTACATTTTCTACTCGATGTTTGGTTTTCAGCGCATCGGTGATCTGGCCTGGGCAGCGGGTGATATGTTGGCACGCGGCTTCCTCGTTGGCGGCACTTCCGGGCGCACCACGCTTAACGGCGAGGGGCTGCAGCATCAGGATGGGCACAGCCAGAATTTTGCCGGCTTTATCCCCAATTGCCGCTCCTACGACCCGACCTTTGCGTTTGAGGTGGCGGTAATTTTCCACGATGGCATGAAGCGGATGTACGAACAGGGCGAAAACGTCTTTTATTACATCACCACGCTGAATGAAAACTACCACATGCCGGAGATGCCCGAAGGCGCTGAAGAAGGCATTGTGCGCGGTATGTACCGTTTGCAAGAAGCGAAAGGCAAAGCGAAAAACCGTGTCCAATTAATGGGTTGTGGCTCGATCTTACGTGAAGTCATGGCAGCCGCGGAATTACTCAAAGAAGACTGGTCAGTGGATGCTGACATCTGGTCGGTACCGAGCCTGAATGAACTGGCGCGTGATGGCGTCGATTGCGAGCGCTGGAACATGCTGCACCCTGACCAGGAACCTCGTCGCTCATGGGTGGAGCAGTGCCTGGCCGATGCGCCAGGGCCGGTGATCGCGTCCACGGACTACATCCGCAGTTTGGCCGAGCAGATCCGTGCCTTTGTCCCAGGCGATTACCACGTCTTGGGCACCGACGGTTTCGGTCGCTCTGACAGCCGCACGGCGTTGCGTCGCCACTTCGAGGTGGATCGACATTACGTTGTTGTCGCTGCGCTAAAATCACTGGCTGATCAGCAAGCTGACAGCAAATCACGCAATCTCATCACTGCTAAGACGGTGCTTGAGGCGATGAAGAAATACGATATCGACCCTAATAAACCCAACCCTTTGTTTGTGTAAATCACTGATTGGAGCATGATTGATGAGTAAAGAAATTTTTGTCCCCGATATCGGTGATTTTTCCGATGTTGATGTCATTGAAGTCCTGGTGAACGTGGGCGATACCGTGTCGGTCGACGATGCGTTGCTGTCGTTAGAATCCGATAAAGCATCCATGGACATCCCCGCACCCGAAGGTGGTGTGGTGAAAGACATTAAGGTCAGCGTGGGTGATAAGGTCTCCGAAGGTACATTGATAATGGTCTTTGAAGGCTCCGATGAGCCCAGTGTGAACGTGGCGACTGACGACGCGACACCCAAAGTATCGGGTGGTGCGGCTGCCGCAGGTGGTGCCGAGGCTGCCATCGAAGATATCCACGTACCGGATATCGGCGACTTTGATGCCGTTGACGTGATTGAAGTCCTGGTGCATGAGGGTGACACGGTTGCTGAAGAAGACTCGCTGATTACGTTGGAGTCTGATAAGGCGTCCATGGATATTCCGTCGCCGAAGGCGGGCGTGGTGCAGTCGGTGAAGGTCGTCGTTGGCGATAAGGTGTCTGAAGGCAGTGTGATTCTCTCGCTGGCGGTAGGCGGCGATGGCGCCGCTGCTGCATCGGCCGCGACAGCAGACGAGCCCGCTGCGGCGCCGGCACCTGCGCCGGCCAGTGCCGGGCCTGCGGTAGATAGCGATGCGCTCAAGCGCGTGCACGCCAGTCCGTCGGTGCGTCGTATTGCACGCGAGCTGCAGATAGACCTCACCAAGCTGACCGCGACCGGTCCGCATGGGCGCATCACCGAGCAAGACGTGCATGACTTTAAGTCAGGTGCGGGGCGTTACGCGCCAGCGGCCGCAGCGGCAGAAGGTGGCGCTGCCTTGCCGGTGATCACGCAACCGGATTGGTCCAAGTTCGGCGAGATTTCAACGGTGCCAATGAAGCGCATCCAAAAGCTCTCGGCCAAGCACCTGCACAAAGTGGTACTCAATGTGCCGCAGGTGACGCACTTTGATGAAGCGGATATCACCAGCCTGGAGGCGTATCGCCAGTCCATGAAGGGACGCGCCAAAGACATGGGCTTTGGGTTTACACCACTGGTGTTTATGATGAAGGCGGTGGTCTCGGGCCTGAAGGAATTCCCGAAATTCAACAGCGCCATGGACGACGCCGGCGAAAATCTCATCGAGCGTCATTTCTACAACATTGGCATCGCGGTCGATACACCGGATGGCTTGGTGGTGCCAGTGATTCGCGATGTCGATCGCAAAGGCCTGTTTGATCTGGCGCGCGAATTGGGTGACGTCTCCAAGAAAGCCCGCGAAGGGCAATTGACACCGGCAGACATGTCGGGCGGCTGCTTTACGATCTCCAGCCTGGGCGGTATCGGTGGCACGAACTTCACGCCGATCGTCAATGCGCCGGAAGTGGGCATCCTGGGCCTGACTCGCTCGCAACAACGCCTGGTACGCCGAGGTGATGATATTGTGGATGTGTTGATGCAGCCGTTGGCGGTGTCTTATGACCATCGTGTCATCGACGGTGCCTATGCAGCACGCTTTGTCTCGCACCTGGCCTTTATACTCTCTGACGTGCGTAACCTCAGCCTTTAATCGGGAGACCTGATCTTATGACTAACGCGATTGAATCCGTCGATGAACAGTGCCAGACGCTCGTATTGGGCGCAGGCCCTGGCGGTTATACGGCGGCTTTTCGCTCCGCCGACCTGGGACGCCAGACGATACTGATTGAGCGCTGGGACACCTAGATCGGAAGAGCATCGTGTA
>DOIU01000128.1:0-176 GCA_003511825.1 Gammaproteobacteria bacterium
TCACTTCGATACCCGCTGACGCTAGGTAGGGCGCAAACACCTCACCTAGAGTGTCAGCAGGCAATGCCTGCATGTATTGTTGATTCAGCCATTGCAGCTTCTCGGTGTTAAATGTTGACCCCGAGCGATTACAGGCGTCCAGATCAAACAAGCGGATCATCTCCTCAATCGAGAAC
>DOIU01000128.1:520-2728 GCA_003511825.1 Gammaproteobacteria bacterium
CCTCTTGGTCACCGTGAGACCAGCCGAGCCGCACCAGATAGTTGAGCACGGCCTCAGGCAAGTAACCTTCTTCAGCATACTGCATCACACCGACAGCGCCGTGACGCTTGGACAGGCGCTTGCCATCATCACCCAAGATCATCGGCAAATGGGCATACTGCGGCAGATTAGCCCCCATCGCCTTGAGGATATTGATCTGCCGCGAGGTATTGTTGATATGGTCATCACCCCGAATGACATGCGTGATGCGCATATCATGGTCATCCACCACGACGGTGAGGTTATAGGTAGGCGATCCATCGGAACGCAGAATAATCAAGTCATCGAGTTCGGTATTTTGGACCTCAATGCGGCCATACACCTGGTCCTCGATCACCACACTGCCCGACAAGGGGTTTTTAAAGCGCACCACGGGCTTAACGCCTGCCGGCGGCGGGTCCGTGCGGTCGCGCCAATAACCGTTGTAGCGCGGCTTCTGCTTGTTGCGCATCGCCTCGTCGCGCATCGCTTCCAACTCTTCGGGGCTGCAGTAACAGTAATAGGCATGGCCTTCTTCCAGCAGCTTATTCACCACCTCGCGATAGCGATCAAAACGCTGGGTCTGATAGTATGGGCCTTCGTCATGTTCCAGCCCCAACCACGCCATGCCATCCAGAATGGCACGTACCGACGCCTCGGTAGAGCGCTCTAGATCGGTATCCTCGATACGCAGAATAAATTCGCCTTGATGGTGCCGAGCATACAACCAACTGAACAGCGCGGTGCGAGCACCACCGATATGCAGGTACCCGGTGGGACTTGGTGCGAATCTTGTACGAACGGCCATAGATGTCTCTCTATCAAGCGCAGAATGAGCAGTCGGCGATTTTAGCAAATCGTCCTCAAGGATGCTCATGATTACAGCTACAATAAAACGTTGGCGCTTTGACGCGAAGACAAGTAACCTCCAAATTTGACAATGCTTTCGGGAATGGCCATGGTGGGCGAATAAGGCCCGAAAGCTAACGACAACACCAATAGGGAATTCGGACTGCTGACCGAACAATATCTACCGCTTCATGTCGCAAATTGACTTTTTCCATCCTCCGCTTGTTGATCCGTCCCCCGAACAGGCCCGAGACACGTCCCCGCTGGGTTGGACATCAGCTGCCCGTTCACACGTAGGGTTTGTGCGCAGTGCCAACGAAGACGCGTTTCTCGATGCGCGCGAACAAGGGCTTTGGGTCGTCGCCGACGGTATGGGCGGGCACAGCCGCGGTGATCAGGCCAGCCAAGCGGTGGTGAACAACCTCGTGAGTTTCGCCAGAGCGGAGGATCTGACCCAGAATATCGACAACCTGGAAAGCCGTCTGCTGGAGGCCAACAAGGTATGTCGCTCGATGGTGCGCGGCAAAGTCATCGGCAGTACCGTAGCAGCGCTGTTTGCGTTTGACCCTTTTTGCTTTTTTCTGTGGGCAGGCGACAGCAGAATTTACCGCCTGCGCGACGGCGAACTCAAGCAAATGACCGAGGATCACAGCTTGGTGCAAGAGATGTGCGCCCTGGGTGAGCTCACCCCTGAAGAAGCCGAGCACCATCCGTCCTCAAACATCATCACGCGGGCCGTTGGCGTGCACGACAAGCTGCGCGTGGAGATGCAGTATACTACCGTGCACCCGGGTGACCGTTATCTGCTGTGCAGCGATGGCTTATACAAAGATCTGCACACGGATGAAATCCACACCCTGCTGGCCGACGGCCCTGCACAACACGCCGTCAATCAGTTAGTCAATCTCGCGCTGGAGCGAGGCGGCAGTGACAACGTCACCGCCATCGTCACTCAAGCCGAATACCTCTAAACGCGTGAACCCTTAGGTCCACGCGCAACCTCGGCTAACGCAGCAACAAGGCTAACTCCCCTTCCGAAAAACCAAGGCATCGTCAGCGACATCCACCTGCACCGCATCGCCTTCGACAAATTCACCAGCCAACAAGCGTTGTGCCAGCGGGTTTTCTAACTGCTGCTGCAGCGTGCGTTTGAGCGGGCGTGCACCATAGACGGGATCAAAGCCAGCCGCGCCGATGTGATCCAACGCTGCATCACTGATAGACAACCCGATATTGCGATCCGCCAAGCGTTCCGACAAGTACGCAAGCTGTATTTTCGCGATCTCGCGGATGTGCGCCTTGCCCAGAGGATGGAACACCACCGTATCGTCAACGCGATTG
>DOIU01000088.1 GCA_003511825.1 Gammaproteobacteria bacterium
GGTTAGCCCGCTTAAGGTGTCGCCGACATTCGCGACCGGCGCAGTCTCGCCGGGGTAAATGCGATCATCGAAATCCACTTGAATCCGATACGGCTTGTAGTCGCCATCGGCGATGGTCACGCCACCGCGCGCATTGCGCTCGGCCGCCAACGCCGACGGGATCACCCATGTCTCGGTGTACTTGTCCGTAGGGCCAATAACCAACGGCTGCTGCACGCTGACGCGCATGGCTTCCAACGCTTCAAACCAGTCGATGGCATCGGTTTCCGGGTTGAAAACCGCCAGGCCATCAGAATCGATCACAGCCGTCGGCGGCAAGAAGCCCTCGCCAATCTGCAACGGCGCCGGCAACGCGTTGCCAGTAGACAGTAAGGCGATCTGTGGGCTGGTCAGCTCGGTCGTGGAGAGGTTACCCGTACCGCTGCCACCCGGCGTGTACTCTGTCACTTGCCCCGTCACTTCCAGCTCATCACCCACATCGGCACCGTGCCCGCTGCCAAAGACCAGGATCGCGTCCGATGTGCGCAGGTTCCCGTCGCCGCTGGCATCCTGCAAGTAGAACGCGCTGCCCTGCACGGCCGTCACCACGCCTTGCACGGTGACCGTTTGCCCGACATAGGGCGACTGATGCGACGCACCTTGCACGGCCATAATGCTCAGCACCTCGGCCCCGGGGCCGCCATGACCACCCGAGCAAGGCTCATCAATATCATGTTCACCCAGCCCGCTAAAATCATCCTTACTCGGCGAGGTACACTCGACCCATTCAGCGCCCACCGAAAAGGCATCACTGCCGTCCGCATCGCCCGTATTAACGCCAGCGCCGCGCCGCAAGGTGACATCTTTGGCGAAATTGGCGCTGTCGCCAATCTGCCCCATCACATCGACAAACTCACCATTGCGGCTCAACGCAATCACATCGTTACCGTTGTGAAACAGCTCGTAATCGAGATCGATCACTGCACTGTCACCGCCAAAGTTCGCCACCGAGCCAATCACCAAGGCATCACCCGCCGCCAGCGTGCCACTCAGCGACGTGCTCTGACTCGGTGACGCATTGCCATTAGAGAATATTGCAAGACTGTACTCACTTAAATCCGCGCTATCAGTACCGGCGTTATACAACTCAATCACTTTGTTAAGACTGGAACCTTCAACGTATTGCGAAATAATGACGTCCGCCATCGAAGGCGCCGAAAAGTCGGCGGCAAGCAACGCTAGCTTCATCGTTGACAAGTGCATGGTGATCAATCTCCAAGTCAGTAGAGTATAAAGTTGGCCGGAGAGTAAATGTTGAATGTTTCAGGCGTATTGTCATGGAGCGGAGGTGAATTTCAACCCGATCTTTGGCAACCGAACGGCATTCGAGCTCGCCATGTGTTGTCAGCGCCGCTGGACCTGAGCGGCAATGGCCATTATTCTTGCGCTTAAGGCAATCGTCACCTCACCTCAAGGGACGGATGCCCATACGCTGGGACGAATGACGGCAAGCGTGGCAGCCATAGCGGCTGGCAATGCGCCACTCAGTACGAACACCAAAAGTTGAGGTGTTGTAGCCACAGCCATCGGTTGAATCACTGACCTATCCGGCTTTAGCCATCACAGATGCCACCGACCTCTCGCCGGTGGCGTATTCACAAATGCACGGTCTAAAAAACAGTATGAACGGTTTTCTACTGTTTTTATACTCAATCGTTTTATATAAAAGTTGATGACATGAAAAAAATACCGGTTACAGTTTTAAGTGGATTTCTTGGTGGCGGCAAAACAACCACGATTAACCACATCATAGAAACAAAAAGGGATCAAAGCGTTGCCATTATTGTGAATGATATCGCCGAGGTGAATATCGACGGAAAGCAAATTGGCGACAAAATACTACAAACTGAAGAAAAGCTCGTTGAATTAGAAAATGGATGTCTTTGCTGCACCCTGCGGGAAGACCTTTTTCTTGAAACTGCCAAACTGGCCGTAGAAGGCAAATATGACTATTTGATCATTGAAGCCAGCGGGGTTTCAGAACCCCTGCCATTGCGGCGACGTTTACTTTCCCGATGAACGACGGCAAATCGCTGAAAGAAGTTGCACAGTTAGATACTATGGTCACGGTTGTTGATGCGTTCAATTTCATCGACCAATACCATTCCAGTGAGATGGAAATACAAGAAAGAAAAACCAGACTGCAGACGCATGACCAAACGTCAGTCGTTGAATTAATGATTGATCAATTAGAATTCGCCAATGTCATTCTTGTCAACAAATCCAATTTAGTCAGCCCAGAAAAACTCGAAAAAATCCATCAAATGATTCGTGCAATCAATGCCGAAGCAAAAATCATTGACACCAACCACGGGAAAGTTGATTTAACAGAAATCATGAGCACCGGGTCTTTCGACTTTGAAAAGGCGCAAGAATATCCGACCTGGGTCAAAGAGATTGAGAGAGAGGTTGAGCAGGCTGATAATAGCAGCCATGATCACAGCCATAGTCACGGTCATGGCCTTGTGCATAGTCATAGCCACGAATTCGGCCTCACGAGTTTTGTTTATAGAGCGAGAAAACCGTTTGTTCCTGAACGAATCATCGACTTTATGGAAACCCCAGTAGCAGGCCTTATTCGGGCTAAGGGTTATTTTTGGCTATGCACACGCATGGATCAAGCCGGTAATTTTCAATTGGCCGGAAAACTCAAAGAGTATGGTGTCGCTGGAAGATGGTATTCAACAATTCCTCAGGCAGAATGGACGCCCGACATGAAAGAATTCATTGAAAAGGAATGGGTCGAGCCCTTTGGAGACAGACGACAAGAAATCGTGTTTATTGGTAGCGATACCGATCTCGACCAGGAAAAAATCACGCAACAACTGGACAGTTGCCTTATTTCAGACGACGAACTGGAACACGATTACAGCAAATTTCCAGACCCATTCCTGTCTGGTAAAAAAAGTCAGCTGTGTCATCCCCACGCACGTGGGGATGATCAATAAACTCCCCGTCAACACGCCTACCTAGAGGCGATGCACGCCCACTCTCTGAGGCCGACTGCGACTCATCGCAATAACGCTGCTTGCCTACGCGCGAGCATCGGCACTATG
>DOIU01000085.1 GCA_003511825.1 Gammaproteobacteria bacterium
TTTGAAAATCAAAGCCGGATTCTGTGTTGGTCTGCCACGCGAAGACGATATTGCCGTCTTCGATCAGGGTTTCGCAGTGCTCCCAGATCATTTCGCGGACGCGTTTGGAGACGTTGCCGATATAGACGCCGGCGCGCACTTCCAGTAGCCAGACGGCCAATCGGCCCCGAAGACGCGGGGGAACGGCTTCTGTCACCACGACGAGCATCGACATACGATCTTACCCGCCTCGATGACCAGCATCGCCGATCCCCGTGGGCTCTGGGATGGCGGGTGGAACGGACTCTTTCGGCGGTTCGGGTGGTTGAATACCGCCGGCGGCGAGTATGGCTTCGATATCGGGAATGATCTTTTTGAGAATCTTGGTCTCGCGGAAAATATCCCGGCACGCGATACGGACCGCCCGGTCTGGATGGCCGGGTGATTTGGCGGCAATCTTAAACGCGGCGGGCACGACCGTGTCAAACTTGTAAATGTCAGCAATATCGTAAACGAACGACAGCGGTTTGCCCGTGTGAATAAACCCGACAGCGGGCGCGTATCCTGCGGCCAATACCGCCGCCTCCGTAATACCGTATAGACAAGCCGTTGCAGCGCTGACGCATTGATTGGCGATATCACCACGCGCCCAGTCCTTAGGGTCATAGCGTCGGCCTTTCCATTTCACGCCGTAGCGCTTGGCGAGCAATTCATAGGTCTTACGCACGCGCGCGCCCTCAATGCCCCGCAGCTGGTCGACCGAACGCTTCGCCGGCGCGGGCTCACCAAAGCGCAGCTCGTACATCTTGCGCACGACCTTCAGGCGCAAGTCATCATCCAGCGCGAGCTTGGCCTGATACAGCAAGCGGTCCGAGCGCGCACCACCGGGTTGGCCAGAGGCGTAGAGCCGAACACCCGCCTCACCGACCCAGACCAGCAGCGTCCCCACCTGCGACGCCAGTCGAACCGCCGCATGCGACACGCGTGTGCCGGGCTCCAGCATAATACAAGCCACTGAACCGACCGGAATGTGCTTGCGAATGCCATGCTTATCGATCACCACAAACGCACCATCAACAACATCAATTTGCCCGTACTGTGCGAAGATCATCGATATGCGCTCTTTCATGGGGATGGGTTTTAGGGGGAGGAAGGTCATGGGTGGTCAGGTGATATGCAGCCGATCAAACCGCTACTTTTCCAGATGTCTTTCTGTTTTCGTGCCTGGCTCTTTTCACGCAGACCTTTCGCTGCTTGCTGCAAAGAGTATTGGAGTACTTCGGTTTTTGATTTACCACCCAACACCTCGCGCGAGAATTGAAGATCCTTAGCTGCCCGCTCATCAAGACAGGTGTCTATTCGTCCATCGCGCATATCGTCATCCCATTTACAAAAAAACGTCAGACAACTGTTGCGCGGCTACAGCCGTCGCACGAGCAGTAGGCCACAACCGAAGGCTTTGGACCTCCCCAACCCGCGGTAAAGCGCAGCGGTGAGTTGTTCGGGGTCAGATACCTGTATCCTTCCCTGCAAGTCCAAGCTGGTAAAATGGCGTATATTGTTATCACCGGGTTTTTTCAAGCGATGGAATTGGTGGTTGCTAACAAAAAATTCATCGGCGGTAAATCCATGCTTCTCCTGCCGGGCCTGTAACCATTGCTGTGCAGCTTCGTGTTGAATGATTGCAGGTGCAGGTCTGCTGTCTTTATCCGGAATCTTTTCTTTGTACTCATCCACCTTGGCTTCAATAATGTCCCGGCGGTGTCTTTTTTTGCTGTGGTCATTGATCTTGCGCGTGACTACCGCATTTACCCGAAGCAAAAAAGACAGTTGGTCTCCGCTTTTTAATACGGGGGTAAATGCCTTGGTTTGAATACAAAAATCATGGCTCTCCGAGATCGGCTGACGAGCCGATAAAACATAGTAGAACGGCAGTTTGCCGGGCTGATCTTCTCTACGGTAGAGAAAATCCCGAGACTGATCCGGTGTATTGGCAAACATATCCCAGATCATTTGATGTTCTGCATACAAAGGATCACTGTGTTTACGTCGATGCTTAAACCAAGCTTGTGGTTGACGCACCATGACTTTACTCAGGTACATATTGATCTCCCAAGAATGCAAACTCATCACGACGGGTGAACTGCCAGCGCTGACGGCTGAGTGGTTGGTCGTAACGCGGAACGCGATAGCTCTCTTCCATTCCTGGGGTTTCTCCCGCTTCCCAGTAATAGCGAGGTTTATCCTTCTGGACATTGTCAAAGATTGAGTCAACGCAATACGTGTCGAGCGCTACCTTGAGACTTTCAGCAGATGCAATCTCAGGATTAAGGGGCAACGCAGGCGGACAAGACTTGCGCCCAAAGTAAAGGTGGTAATGTGGTGTCAGTAAAGCCGCCTTCAGTTGATCTAAGGAGTAAGCGTCATTAAGACTGCTCACCGCAACTACACTCAACGCGTCCTGTTGGTAACTTCGAAAAGATAGAATGGTACCCAACTTTGCTTCGCGCAGTTCATCTCGTCGGGTTTGCCTGTGCGCAGCATTGCGCGCTGATGGCGGCACCTGTGTCGTATGGAAATCTCTCATTGCCAGGCCGGGCGCACAGAGCTTGATGCCAAACCGGCAAGCCTGGCTCAGCGCCTGATGCTGATCGTCATCCTCCCGATGGATACCCAAAGCCGCAGCCAGCAGACCTAATAAGGCAGACCGTCCAGGATGGTCTTCTGTCGGCCGCTCCTGCCCAACCGCTTGTGTGCCCCAGGACACCATCGGGCCATAGAGTTGAAAAAGCAGATAGTCCGTCATGATCAGCTCGCTACGAATGTCAGAATGTCCTGCAGGGTGCCTTGACCGGTTTGGGCATTAAGACTTTTCCGCTCATCGGCGCACTGGCCATAAACCTTGTCGAAGTTCTCTGTCTGCTTTTCGAGTAATTCAATCGCGTTACTTAATGGATCGTCGTCGCGTGTCGCCTTGAGAAACGCCACTGACAGGCTACGTGGCTGCTGTTCGCCTTTCTCCGCCAGCATATAGCTGGTGTAAGCGCGCGAGGCAAAGCTGTTTTGTTTGCCGGTCGGCGCGACTTTGGCGGCGGCTTCGGTAAGCGCAGCGATCGTCCTTGTGGCCAGCGCTTCGTCACCCTGCAAATTTTCAATTAATAGATCTCGGTTGATGCAGATGTATTGGTAAAACACGCCAGAGCCAAATCCTGCGTCTCCCATGTGACCAGCACCGGCGTCTTCTTCGTGTGTGTTGAGGTCATCCACGGCAGTAAAAAAGTCATCCTCGATCTTTACAGGCGTGACAGTAATCGCGTGTGCCACTTGGGCGGCGGCCTCGACGTTGTAGGCGGGAGAGGATGCGAGCATACGGCCAAACAAGGCAATGTCAGCAGCCTTAGGCTTAGCGCGTAGCAAGTTCAGCTCGTCTTTTTCAGGTGCCCTATTCTCACTGGCTAAGGTATCGGCCAAGTTGATCACCGCTTCCCATTCAACAGGAGAAATATGAGCGAGTTGTTCTATATCCAGCGGGTTGTCTTTTTTAACCTTGCCAAATACATTAGCGATACTCGATGCCCAGTCTTTTGCGTCCTTCTCCTTGACTTCTTTTTCCAATAAATGCTGGTAAACCTCTTCACCCAAGCGTTTTGTTCGGGTGCCTTTAAAATCACCCAATGCCGATTCAAAGTGCTCAGACGTGCGCCATGCACGTTTCAGGCTTTGAGAGGAAATGCGCAGGCGCTCCGTTCCGCCGACAATGGCAGTTTTCGGGCGGCCGAGATCATCTCGGTTAAGATTGGCCGGCGGGTAAGCGGTCAGCAAGTGTAACTGGATAAATTGCGTCATAGTTTTTATTCCTTTAAACAGCGATCAAGATTGGATGTAATAGGGTTTGGCGAAGCGGTATTGCCACTGTTTCTGACCAGTGAACCATTCGGGATGTCGATACTGTTGATACCAGTGGAGGACCTGGTCCGCGAGCGACAGCGGGTCGGATTTTTCTCCTGCTTGCACGATGGCGCGCCGCATCGCGAGGAAAAAGTCATTGGGCTTTCGAGCTGCCAACAACTTCTGAAAGCGCAGCTCGCTAAAGACTGGCTTGTCACCACCATCGCCTAGGACGCTGGGTAAGTTTAAATCCACTGGGGTCTTTACCATCGCCAGTAGCCCGGCAACCATCGCCAAGCCCTCCAGCCAGCGCTCTTCCAAGCGAGGTAATGGCTGACACAAACGATAGAAGCCAGGCTGTAGTAATATTTCTTTCACGGTCGTACAGCGTTTAAGGCGGGCACGATGACCGCGTTGTTTGTCCTTGCAGAGCCAGTCGTACCATACTTGGATGGCTTCTCTTTCGTCTTGTCTCAATACAACATCCGTCATTGTGATTTCCTCATGCCATCAGCGCCTTGAGCGCCTTACTGCCGTTTAAATAATGCTGCAGACTGCCTTTACCGTCTCGAGCCATCACCACACGTCCGAGATCACCGTCTTCGTTGAGGCTGGAAAAGGCGTACTGATCAAACAATTCGCAGGCGGCTGTTTTGAGCGTGTCTCGCCACTTGCCGAGCAATGCGTCACGTTGCTCCTCGTTGTCGAGCACGTTGACAAGACCACCGAGCAGTGAATAGAAGGCTGTTTCGGTCCCAGACCAGAAATTGGCGTCAATATAAGAAAGATCACCCTTTGCGTCGCTTGGCCGGTTAAACCAGGCTTTTTTCAGGGATGATTTCAGCGTTTTCAATGCATCTATGGCGGCTTCAATCATTTTTTGCGCGCATTCTGTGATGTCTGCGCGTTGCTCCGCGCCAAGGTTGAAGATCGGCATTTCCGCCTCGTACCAACAACGGGCTTTCATATTGTCCATATCGTAGCCAAAGGCCCAAAGACGGGGCACGAACTCCAAGTCGTCAATCCACTCTCGGCGCTTGTCATAGTGTTTTACGATCTTGGCGGGGGATCGGGTGAGTTTTCCCTGCTGCCCCTCTACGACCAGCCCCAACCAGTGACGATAACCGAGGCCTCCGGGCTGTGCTTTTACGGATAGCGGTTCTTTGTTGGCTTCGAACACATAAGGCGTCAATGGGTGTACCCAGCTCCCGGCGTAGTTCACGCCATAGTTTTTGGTGAGAAAACGTTCAACGGTGCCAGGGCTTTTCTTGCCAGTCAGATCGCAAGTTGCCTCCTCGCTTGTCAGGCTTAAACGCATTCGACGCGGCATTGACCAGTAAGCCTGTAGGGGGTGAGCGTGTTCGGGATAGGTTTCCATGCCTTTTTTTTCGCTGGTTTTGGTATCGCCCATCCAAGGGAAAACAGCATCAAGCCCGGTGAGATTGTGGTTACCTGGCAGATTCGCGAGTTCGTCGGCCGTCAACACATTCAACCAAAGCCGATGCCAAAGCGTGTTGTATTTTTCATCATCTGGCGGCAATAACAGTGTTGTTAGAGGCCCGCC